>JAKANX010000097.1 GCA_021823425.1 Microcaldota archaeon | reverse complement strand
GCCCGAGGTATTCTCCGAAATAATGCTCGCGAGCAGGACGCTCTCGCGCTGCGAGGAGATAAAGGAGGACGTGAAAAAGAGGTACGGACGCGACATTCGGACAGCGGCTGTGGATGCGGACAACGTCGCTGACATAGTGCGCCTGATTAAGGAATTCAAGCCCGACATAGTGATGAACATCACGCTCCCTTTCTACGACCTCAAAATCATGGAGGCTTGCCTGCAGGCGGGCGTGAATTACCTTGATACGGCCAATTACGAGCCCAAGGACGTGGCGCATTTCGAGTACAAGGAGCAGTGGGCGTACCAGGAGAAATTCAGGAAAAAGGGCCTCATGGCGATTCTGGGATGCGGGTTCGACCCCGGCGTTTCCAACATCTACTGCGCGTACGCACAAAAGCACCTGTTCGACGAAATCAATTACGTTGACATAGTGGACTGCAACGCGGGCAGCCACGGGAAGATTTTCGCGACCAATTTCAATTTGGAAATCAACCTCAGGGAATTTTTGCACAACGGGAAATACTGGGAAAACGGAAAGTGGAAAGAGACGCCGCCGATAATGGACACTAGCTGCGTGCATTTTTCCTTTGACTACCCGATTGCGGGCCCCAAGGAAAGCTACCTAATCTGGCACGAGGAAATCGAGTCGCTCGTGAAGCACATCACGGGCCTCAAGAGGATGAGGTTCTGGATGACGTTTTCAGAAAACTATTTGACGCACTTCCGGGTGCTCAACAACCTCGGCCTCACCAGAATAGACGAGGTGGATTACAAGGGGCAGAAGATTGTGCCGATACAGTTCGTGCAATCCCTGCTTCCGGACCCGCGCAGCCTCGGGAAGAACTACACGGGAAAGACCGTGATTGGGTGCGTGTTCGAAGGCAAGAAGGACGGCAAGCGCAAGAAAATCTACATCTACAACGTGTGCGACCACGCGGAATCCTACAAGGAGACGGGCGCTCAGGCGGTTTCCTACACCACCGGCGTTCCCGCGATGATTGGCGCGATGATGGTGCTAAAAGGGATATGGAAGGGCGCTGGCGTTTTCAACGTTGAGCAGCTCGACCCGGACGAATTCATGAAGGCGCTGGACAAGCACGGGCTGCCCACAAACACCGTGGAATTCAAAGGGAAACTACCTGAGTGAAGGAAATGTCAGGCGCTTTTTTATGGTGGCTCAAGGACGCGGAAGCCCGCAAGGAGTTTCCGGAATCCGTCACGGATAGGATTGAGACTCCATGCTACCTGATAAGCGAATCCATGCTGGAAAACAATTTGAAGATACTGGATTCGGTGCAGAAAAGGACTGGCGCCAAGATACTCCACTCGCTCAAGGCCTACGCGGTCCACTCCACTTTCCCGCGAATACTCAAATACCTGCACGGCCTCAACGCGGCCTCGCTCAACGAGGCGAGGCTCGCATTTGAAAAAGGGGGGGAGGAAGTGCACACCTTCGCGCCAGCCTACTTGGAGAGGGAAATGCCCGAAATAATACGATATTCGGACCACATCGTCTTCAATTCCCTTGCGCAGTGGAGGAAATACAAGCCGCTGATTGAAAAGTCCGGCAAAAAAATTGAGGTCGGGTTGCGGGTGAACCCGGGCTACGCTGAAGTGGAAACCGATATGTACAACCCATGCATCCCCGGCTCGCGCCTCGGAATATTGCCCGAAGCGCTAGAAGGCGAGGATTTGGAGGGAATCACCGGCTTGCACTTCCACGCGCTGTGCGAGCAGAACTCCGACGTTTTGGTCCGCGTCCTCGCTTCCTTTGAAAAGAGGTTCGGCAAATACCTCGGGAAAATGAAATGGGTCAATTTCGGCGGAGGGCACCATATCACCCGGAAGGATTACAATATCGAGCTGCTTGTAAAGACAATAAACGATTTCAGGAAGAAATACGGGATAAAGGAGATTTACCTGGAGCCCGGCGAGGCCACGGTTTTGAACGCGGGCGTTCTCGTCGCATCCGTACTGGACATAGTGGATAACGGGATGAAAATCGCAATCCTGGACACTTCGGCTGAAGCGCACATGCCGGACACGATAATAATGCCCTATCGCCCCGGAATAGTGGGCGCAGGAGAGGCCGGGAAAAAGAAATACGCGTATAGGCTGGGCGGGTTCACCTGCCTCGCAGGAGACGTCATAGGCGACTACTCGTTCGACAAGCCCCTCAAGGCAGGGGACAAGCTCGTTTTCCTAGACATGGCCCTTTATTCAATTGTGAAGAACACGACTTTCAACGGAGTAACGCTCCCTTCCATCGCCCTCTACGACTCCGAGAGCGGAAAAGTCCGGGTAGTGAGGAAGTTCGGCTACGAGGATTACAAGAACAGGCAGTCCTAAGTTCGTGAATCAGATAATCCCGATTATTTTTGCGGCTGCGAAGAACACGAGGTTGCACGCCGCGATTATGGGCAAGGCCGGAAGCGCGCTCTTTCTCTGCACGAGCAGCACGAAAAGCACGAACAGCGAGAAAACCGACGCGGAAAAGCTCACCGCGGTGTATATGGGGCTTATCGCATAGCCCGTGACCTCCAATATTATGGGAATCAGCATGTCCCCTGTTCCCAATTCCAGCCTTATCTCCCCCCGCTCGCTCGGCTGGCTGGAAGAAACCAGGAAAGAAGTTTTCCTCTTGGACAGGGACTCGGCCATCTCCACCATGTGCTTGGTCTTGAAGACCGCTATGTAATCGTAGACCGAGAGCAGCGCGAGGAAAATCGCCGCAGTGAAAAAGGTCAGCGAGAACCCGAACACAGCCCCTGCGCCCGCAGTCGCCATCACGGCCGCGAAATTCTTCAGCCCAGGGAACGCGGACTTGAGGAACCCGAGGGCAAGCCCCAGCGCATAGCCGCAGCCATGGAAAGCTCGGTCTGCAGCAGGAACGGCTTGAGCAGCGCGTAGAATACAATCGAAGAGGAGAATGACACGACCGCGAATTCAATCAGTATGAAAAGCAAATCGCCCTTGTAATACCTCACCAGCAGGAACATCACCAAAGCGCCCAGCAGTACGTAGAAGAATATGTAGAGCACGCTAACTGGCTGCTCGGGCTGCGAGACCACCTGCAGGCTGCCTATTACCTCGTTCTGCTGCGCGTCCTTGGTGATGAAAAGGCCGGTGTAAAATCCCAAAACCTGCGTTACCGTGAAAAGAAGCACGAGATAAGCGAAGACTCTCACAACCTTCAGGCGGACGCCCTGCTCGTTGTCCTCGAGCGCCTGCCCCACCCTGCGGCGGGAAGGTTCCGGGTTTTGCGCTTCCCGTTTTGCGAAGTTGTTTTTCGCGCCTTTGCGTTTAGCCATAACCGTCGCCTTCCAAACTCTGAACTCGAAACCCTGAACGTTCCGCGCCACTTCATGCTGGATGGTACCTTCCGTGCGCAGGCTTGTAAATCTGCCCCCCCTTGAGCAGCTCGTCTAGTATCTTCCTGACCTGGTGCTCCTCGAGGTTGTAGTTCTTGGCCTCCTTGAATATGTCGTCCTCCTCGGCCGCGTCGAACTTCTTGCAGAGCTCCTTGACAATCTCGTAGACCACTTCGTTCCGCTCGAGCTGGCTCTTGGTCTTTCCGGTCTCCATTATGGAAACGTCAATCAGCCCGGTCTCCTTGTCCGTCATCACCATCTTCATGACGTAGTTGAGCAATCCTGTCGCCACTTCCGCGTCCGAGCGCTCCACCAGCGGCGACAGCCTCATTTTCGCGTTCGCCTCGGAAAGACGGATAAGCCCTTCAAGGTAACGGGGCGTTATCGGGACGGTTCCGGACTGCTTGCCCATCCTCCTCAGGTCCAGGTAGAACTGCTTTATCGTGTCCATCGCGTCCCTCGTGAGCTTTGGATAAATATGCCGCCTCGCGTATGCGATGTACTTGCGCAAAAATTCCTTGTCCACGAGCTCCTCGCGCTCGGGGTCGCGTTCCTCCTGGCTCAATGACGCCTGCTGGTGCGAATTGAGTATGAATTCGGCGAGCCTTGAGTCCTTTGCCTCGTCCAGTATGTCCACGATTGGGAAAATGAGGTCGAACCTTGAAAGAAGCGAAGCGGGCAGGTCGAACTGCTCAACCAAATT
>JAKANX010000096.1 GCA_021823425.1 Microcaldota archaeon | reverse complement strand
CGACTGGCTGCTCTCCGAAATCCTGTTCAACAGGTACTCGCTCAGGGAGCTCGAAAGAATCACGAACAGGCTGGAATACCTCAAGCACGTGATAAAGGGGAAGGACAAGGACGAGATGAAAAAGTTCCTGGACAATCTGAGAAAGAACATCGCCTGAGCCCGGAATAAGGAAAAAACGTGAAAAATCCTAGGCGCTCTCCAGCGGGAAGTTCTCCTTGAGTATTTCCCTGGTCGGCCTCGGCTTGTCCGTCTTGAGCGCCACCAGCGCGTACGTCCCGTCGGTGGAAATCTGGTGGAGCTGGACGATGTTTATCCTCGCCTTCTTGAGCATCTCGGTCATTTTCGCCATGGAGCCCGGCGCGTCCCTTATCCTTACGACGCAATAGTCCTTGTCCAGCGCGGTCGCGTAGCCGTTCCGCTCCAGCACGTTTTTGGCCTTCTCGAAGTTCTTCACGAGCACCGTGATTACGATTTTCCTGCCCACCACGGTCGCGTCCAGGGCGTCTATGTTTATGCGCTCCTTTCCCAGAATGTATGAAATGTCGGAAATGAGCCCGACGCGGTCGTTCAGTATGAGGGTCATTGGCTTCATGCGGGCACCTATTCGTTCTCCGCCAGGTAGTCCGCGAGCAGCTCGCGCGCCTTCCTGTCCTTGTCAACCTTGAGCGCAACCAGCGTCTGCGCGCCGTCCCGCGAGAGCAGGTGCACGTTGAGTATGTTCACCCCCGCCTGCGAGAGCATCATCGTGATGCGGTTGAGCTCGCCCGGCTTGTCGCCGAGCTTTATCACGAAGTAGTCCTCCTCAAGGTTCTTGTAGCTGTTCTCCCCAAGGACTTCGAGCGCCTTCTTCGGGTTGCTCACAGTGAGCACTATTATAGCCTTGCCGCCCACGACGTTCACGCTTATGGTCTCTATGTTTATCTTGTTCTTCGCGAGTATGTATGAAATGTCCGCCAGCAGCCCGACCCTGTCGTTCTCCACTATCGTTATCGGCTTCATGCGTCCCACCTCGAAATTTTTTCAAATTCAAATCCTGTAAACCTGCGCGTGCGGCACCCCCGCAATCCTGCCGACCTGTTCCTTCTTGAGCAGGCCGGCGCCTATTGCGAGCGCCACCGCATCCTTCCCCACAAGATTCAACGACGAGAAGTTTTTTAATTGCTCCAGAACCTCGCGCCCGCCAACCTTGGAGCCCTTGTAGAACGAGCCGTAACCCTCAAGGTCCAGCACGGCGTTTCCCTCGGAAAAGCTCCTGCCCATTAGCGATGCGTCGCAGGCCGCGACCACGCGGCCGTTCGGGTTCTCGTGCACCTTCATCCAGAATCCCATGGTACCTAGTCCTGCTCCTTGTGCTCGCCGCGGACGCCGTAAATCCTCTTCCTGCGCGGCTTCTCCTTCTCCTTCTCGTAGTCGCCGTAGCCCTCCACTCCGACGCTTCCTGCCTCCGGGGCCTTTCCGGCTTCAGCACCCCCGTTTCCTTCCCTGCCCCCGGGCCCCTTCTGCCCGCCGTAGAGCATGAAATTGACCGTCTTGGGGCTCTCGGCGCGCTCTATGTCCAGTATGAGCCACCTGTCCTTGGTCTGGTACTTGTTGTTGAGTATCCACTTCATCTCGCCTATGCGCATGCTCTTGACCTTGGAGCTTGTGATGACGACGCGGTAGCCGACCTGCTCCTTGCCCAGCGTTTCCATCATCTCGTAGAATTCCCTCCTTCCGCCGAACTGCACTATCACGAGCGCGCTCTCCTTTCCCTCCACCCTGTATCCTCCTGGGTAATCCGAGGCCTTCATTCCGGAGGCTGCCGCAGCCTCCTTTATCGCGCCCAGGAGTTTTTCGCGCAAATTGTCTTGAGGCTTTTCCAATTTCGCGAGGGCTTGCAGGAATTCGAGCATAACCTGTTATTTGCCGCTACTGTTATAAAACTCTGCCTGCTTTTTGCGTTTTTGCCCTCGTTCCCCGCCGCCAGCGGCAGGCATCCCCTGCGGAACGGATTTAAACCGCCCCGGCAAATCACCAATATGGAAATTTCCGGCAAGGAGAAGGCTTACCTGTTCTCGCTCGCGCGCGCCGCGATTGAGGCGCACCTATCGGGAAAGCCGAGGCTGTACCCGGAGAGCGTCCCGGAAAAATTCCGGGGGAAAATGGGCGTGTTCGTCACCCTCAGGGAAGGCCGCGAGCTGCGCGGCTGCATAGGCTACCCGCTTCCGGTGGAGGGCGCCGCCAAGGCTGTCGCGGACAACGCGGTGAACGCGGCGTTCTACGACCCCCGCTTCCCCCCGCTGACCAGGGCGGAGCTCAAGGATTTGGAGATTGAAATCACGCTTCTCTCGGTTCCCAAGGAAATAGAATACAAGACCTCTGAGGAGCTCCTTGATAAAATTGAAATAGGCCGCGACGGCCTGAGTCTTGAATACGGCCCCTACGCCGGCCTCCTGCTTCCGCAGGTCCCGGTTGAGGAGAAATGGGGCAAGAAGGAATACCTTGAGGGGCTGTGCATGAAGGCCGGGCTTGCCCCCGACGCATGGCTTAAAAAACACCCGGCGATTAAGTCATTCTCCGGCATCGTGCTGGGGGAGAAATGAATGGGCGTCAAGCTAATCAAGAAGAACGGAAAGTCGTATGCCCAGCTGCCGGACTCCTTCAACGAAATTGACGAAATAGAGCTGTTCCAGCTGCGCGGCAATTTCTGGCTGCTCTCGGCCCCGCTGGGCGCGAAAACCCCTGAAGCCGCAGCCGCGCCTCCGGCGCCCAAGTCCCCGCTCTCTTCGGAGGAAAAATCCGTGCTGCAGAAGCTCATGAAGATAAGGTTCGCGGACCGCACGCCCCCGAGCATAGAAAAAACGTTCAGCGGCGGGGAAAAGGAGACCGTCCGCGACCTCATAAAGAAGGGCCTGCTGCAAGTATTCTACGGCAAGAAATACGAGAAGACCGGCGTGTACAGCATCTCCAACGAGGTCTATCCGCTCATATCGCACGAGGAATCCGCGCCGGCTGCCCAGCCCGCCCCCGCCCAGCAGGGCGTTCAGCCCTCAAAGCCAGCCTCAACCCTTCCTCCTTCCTATTCCGAGCTGAACAAGGCCGGCTGGCTGATAATCCCGAACCCGCGAGACGCGGAGCAGTTCTCCTTCGACTTGAAGCGCGCCGGGCTCTCCCAGAACGTGAAGGGCGTGCGCGGCTTCGACGGCCGCTTCTACGTCGCCACGAACAAGTTCCTCTACTCGTCCTACGACAAGATAAAGCCCGTGATGGAAAAGAAGAAGGCGCTCCACCTGGAGGAGATTGCCGCGGAAGCGTCCATGGAGCCCCAGGCCGTTTCGGTAATCATGCACCTGCTCGCCGAGAGCGGGGAAATAATTGAGAAGAAGAGGGACCTCTTTTGCCTGGCCTAGCGCTCAAGGACCCGGTGCACGGGAGCATAGAGCTTGACGAACTGGAGAAAAGGATAATTGACACGCCCGACTTCCAGCGGCTGCGCAAGATAAGGCAGCTCGCGACCGCCTACCTCGTCTATCCGGGCGCGAACCACACGCGCTTCGAGCATTCCCTCGGGACGTTGCACGTCGCATCGCGCATTTCCGCGCAGCTCGGCTTCGGCGAAACGTTGGTGCGCAAGATAAGGCTCCACGCGCTCCTTCACGACATCGGTCACATAGCGTTCTCGCACGAGGCCGAGCGCGTCACGCAGGCGCGCCTCGGCGACCACGAGGAAATCGGCCGCGAGCGCATACTCCGCGGCCCGATAGGGGACATAATTTCCGAGGAATTCGGCAAAAAAGAAATCGCGGATTTTCCATCCTCGCCCTACGCGCAAATAATTTCATCGGACATAGGCGCGGACCGCATGGACTACCTGAGGCGCGACGCGCACTACACAGGCGTCGCGTACGGAGTGATAGACGAGGACCGCATAATCAGCAGGATGTTCTTCGAAAAGGGCGAGCTGGGCGTGGACGAGGGCGGCCTGGAAGCCAGCGAAAGCCTGCTGGTCGCGCGCTTCATGATGTTCTCCACCGTTTACTTGCACCACACCGTGCGCATCGCCTCGGCGATGCTCGAGCGCGCCCTAGAGCTCGCAATGGGCAGCGGGATGGACCCCAAGAAATTCCTCCTGATGGGATATTCGCAGCTGCTCGAGCTACTTTCCA
>JAKANX010000006.1:15905-19172 GCA_021823425.1 Microcaldota archaeon | reverse complement strand
TTCTTGGAAATGGCAGGGCTCTCGCTCGGCGTCGCTATAATCAGCTTCCTTTTTGGATTGGCACTCAAGCAGTTCGTGGGAACTGCCTAGTTCCTGAGCCTTGCGTAGCCCGCTATCCCCAGAACCCCGAGGAGTACGAAAAGAGAGCCGCAGCAGCCTGCGGACTGGTTTGAGCCGCCGGCATACTGGCTGCCCGAAGCGGATGCTCCCATGGAGCTCATGCACGACTGGTAGGTGGTGGAGCAGGGGGTGCACGCATTTATGCACTTCTGGTTGGGGCTGGACGCGGTTCCCACGTTGCACACGAGGTCGCCCTTGGCGTTGTGCTCGGTGGTGGAGCCGCACTCGCTGCAGCAGTCTGAAATGCAGCTCTCGTACGCGGAATTGCACACTCCGGCAGCGCTCATCTGCGCGAAGGAGGCTGCGGAAAGAGCCGCGAGCGCCAATAGAAGCATGTATCGCATGGTTTCACCCGGAAGAACCGCTGCGGGAACGAATATAAACCCGGCTGCCGCTGGGGAAAGGTGAAAAAAGCGCCCTCGCCGAGATTGCCAGCGAAATGCTTTTGGACTCGGATCACAGCCTCCGCAGGGCCGCATTCTATCCAGGTTAAACTACAAGGGCAAAAAGCGCTCACCGCGCGCCTTGCGGCACGTATGAGGCGGATAAATAGGTATTTAAAATGCTTATTTTAATAAAGTATGCACTAATCAATTTCCAAGATTACGCTGATTAGTGGTGTTGAAATGAAAAGATGCATAACTTGCGGAAAAATGATCAAGGACTTCGCGGAATTCCCGTGCGCGGACTGCGGCACCAAGATTGCAAGGTGCAAGCACTGCAGGGAAGTGAAGAATCCTTACAAGTGCGAGTGCGGATTCAAGGGCCCGTAGGCTTTCTGTTCCGGGTTCCGAGTTGCGGGTTTTGAATCAGGTGATTGGGATGTCCAATGAAGTTGCAGTTTCCATGAAGATATTCCTGGAGGACCAGGGGAAGATGGAGGAGACGCTCGCCGAGCTGGGCAAAATCGTCAAGGTGACGAACCACAAGACCGAGGACATAGGCTTCGGGATAAAGGCGCTAAAGATAATATTCCTCATGCCCGACGGAGGGGGAGTGGACGAGATAGAGGAGAAAATCGCCGCTGTCCCGAACGTGAGCCAGGCGCAGGTGGAGGAAGTCAGCCGTCTTTAGTTTTTCTTCGGATTTTTCAGCAGCAGGAGGCATTCTGGGAATTCCATCGTGCTTTTGCTAATTCTCTTTATTTCCATGAACGCGAGCGAAGCCGGCGCGACGGTCGCAGCAGCAATTCCGAGGATTTTGGGCATTATTCCAATAGCTTTTTTTCCAGCCCGACCGTTTTCTTGTGATTCCAAACCAGGCTGCGCTTCCCAGAGGAAGACGGGAATCATTGGGAAAAAGACGAAAATTCCGAGCCAAATCCAATAGGACAGCATCGGGCCCCCATTTCACTTCTTGCGCTTGTAAACGAAGAGGTAGAACGCTGCGCCTATAATCCCGAGCGCCGCAAGCGCGACCGCGGCGGCCATGAGGATGTCGTAGCCGGCGCTCACGGCAAGGGTCTGGTCGGTGTATCCGGGCTTCTTCACGACTAACGAGTATTGGTTCACTCCCGCAAGGGTCACCTTCGCGGTGCCGTTCTGGCCATAAAAGCTCTTTCCTGAAACGATTACGCTGAAGTCGTTGAGCGGCTGCCCGTCCTCGTCGTACGCGGTCACGGTGAACTGCTTGCCCTCGGTTACGGAAGAGGGCGCGAACGCGGCCATCGCGGCCTTGTGCGAGTTCTCGTCCCGCAGGATTACAGAATATGTGAAACCCTTGGTCTCCTGCCCCGCGCTGTCCGAGACCATGCACTGGAGCCTGAGGCTTCCGAACTGGTAGTTGTTCGGGTCCACCTCAAGGGTCCATTCGTTTCCTGAGACGTAGGCGGTGAGCCATCCGCTGCTCGTGTTGTCCTTGTCGTCCACGCTAATCGAGACTTTCGGCCCAGAATATTGGGAGAACACCCTGCCGGTCGCGTTGAAGGGCAGGTAGCCCACTATCTCTCCGGAGGGCGGGTAGTCTATGCTGCACGCGCGGTCGGCTATGTATGAATAAATGGAGCCGTCGTAGGAGCCGAAATAGAGCCTGCCGTCGTGCGGGGCCGGGTTGTGCACCCATCCGCCCACGGAGAAGGAGAGTGTGACGTTGCCGCTGCGCAAGTCAAATGCGTACACGCGGTTGTCGTTGCTTCCGGTCACCAAGACGTCCTTGCCGCCGAGGGACATGAGGTCCATGCTGCCCTGTATCGCCTCCGCGGTCTTGTGCTTCCATATGAGCGCGCCGTCGGACGCCTTTACCGAATAAATGTTGCCGTCGTTGCTGCCGAAATAGACTGCGCCGTTGCTGTAGAGCGGGTCGGACATCACCCAGCCTCCGGTCTGGTAGGACCAGAGGACCGTTCCTCCGGTGATGTTCACCGCGTAGAGCATCCCGTCGGTGCAGCCGATGTACGCGAAATTGGAGTATGATGCGGGCTTGGATTTCCACACAGGGCCGATTGCGGTGCGCGAGATTTCGGTCCTGTTCTTGAGGTCAACGGCCACCAAGTCCGTTCCGGAGCCGAAAATAACGGTCGTGTTGAGAACCAGGGGGGAAGTTAGGACCGAGCCGTTCTGCGGGAGGTTCCATACCAGGTTGCCCTGGTAGTCGTAGGCTTTCAAGCCTCCGGCGGTCGTCGCGTATATGTAGTCGCCGGTGCCTATCCCGTACACCTGGGCCTCGTCAATCGTGTGGAGAATTTTCCCTGTCTTGTCCAGAATGATTATCTTGGAGCCCGATGCGCCGACCAGAAGGCCGTTGCCGATTGCGAGGCTGCTTATCTGCTCCCCGGTCGCCGCCTTTCCTGCGAGGCTTCCGGTCTGCGCGAACACGTATTCCACGTTTCCGTCGTAGGAGGCGACCGCGAGCTTGTCGTCGAAAAATACGGGCTTGGTTTCAACCGGCCCGTCGGTGGGAAGCTTCCACGCCTGGCCGGCGAACGAATAGGAAAGAAGCAAAGCAAAAATGAAAAGGTATTTTGGAAGGCTTGTTTTCATGTTATCCCGCAAGCATAGAGTTATACTTGCCGTCTTTTATTTCTTTCTCCACAGCCTTCGGGTCCTTCCCGTCCACGGTGACGCCCATGCTCACGCACGTTCCCACGACTTCGCGGGCGATGTCCCTGACGGTTTTTCCCTGGCTCTTGCCCTTGAGGCCCTTGGAGAG
>JAKANX010000006.1:0-15895 GCA_021823425.1 Microcaldota archaeon | reverse complement strand
GAGCTCGACGAGCGCCTCGAACGAGATGTTGCCCACCTTGTCCTTGGTGCCTGCGCCTTTCTCTATTCCCGCGGCCTTCTTCACGAGCTCGCTCGTGGGCGGCGCGCCAACTTCAATCGTGAACGCCTTGGTCCCGGTGTCCACTTTCACTTTCACGGGCACCTTGAGCCCTGCGAACGCCTTGGTTTCCTCGTTTATCTTGGCGACTACAGCGCCCACGTTAACTCCGAGCGGGGCGAGCCCCGGCCCGAGAGGCGGGCCTGCGGTGGCCTTTCCTCCCTCTACAATCGCGTCCAAAGTCTTTTCTCCCATGATATCATCCTTTGAGAATTCCCCGTTTTTTCCTCTGTGGGTTGTTTTTCGTAATTAACATTACTGTATAAGTTTTATAAATATGCACAAAACGCTACTGCTGCATGAAGAAGGATTCCGCTTCCGGGCGCATCCTTTCCTCGCCCGCGGCGGTGAGCCCGCGCCCGACAGCAAAATCTAGAAATACGGGGCAAGCTGCGAGAATTTCATAACGGGAGCGCTTGGGATTGCCGGGCTTGAGCGCGCAGCCGGGTTCGGGAGCCGGGCTGACGGGCTCATGGGGCAGGCTGCGAAAAAGCGGTGCACGCGCGAGTTCGCGGACATGGGCGAGCTCAGCACGCTTGCGGTTTCCCTTGCGCGGGCAGCTCCGGAAATGTCAGCCTGATTTTTTCGGCTTACCACGGAACCTTCTTCCATCCGAGCCTGTTCGCTACGAAATTGCTACCGAGGTGCAATACGTAAGTGGCTGCGAACAGCGCCACGAGCGGGATTGGCGCGTAGGGCTCAGGGGAAGAGAGCGGATATGCAAGGAGGAGCGCAACCGCGAGGAACATGAGCTGGTCCAGTATGAACGGCTTTCCATCCTGCATTCCCAAGCGGCGCTTGAGGAAGCTTCCGAGCGCGTCGCCAGCCATCGTCCCGAATGACATCAGGGCGAATGCAAGGAACTGGAACTGGGCCGAGGGAAAGAACGGCACCCTGATTAATAGCGTTAGTATTCCGCCTGCAACGGTGCCTCCGAGAACGCCTGCGAAAAAGCCCCTTATAGTCTTTCCGTCCCCGAGTATGCGCTTTCCTCCCAGGCTTTTCCCGAGGTCCATGGGCGTTCCGCCCCCGAGCAGGACGGGAAGCGCGTTTGCCACGTACGCGGGAAGCACGAAAAGGAGAATGCTGAGCGCGAATTGGATGTCCATGAACCACTTTTCCTAGAAAAGTATTATAAACCAAATTCAAGAGAAACCACATATGCGAATCAAGGCTTTTGCCCAAACTGCCCAGGAGGGAAACTGGATTAAGTACGGTGGAGCGGTATTGCTCGGTCTGGCGTTCCTCATTTTCCTCGGGGTGCTGCTGCTTTCCTCGTCCTCGGGCTCGGTGCTCGGAGGCAAGTGCGTGGCGGTGGTGGACATAAACCAGGAGATTACGACTGCGAGCACGCCTCCTTCGCTTTTCAGCGCGGGCTCGCCGGGCAGCGAGGAAATCGCAAATTCAATAGATGCCCTGAACAAGAGGGACGACGTGGGCGCGGTGCTTTTCGTCGTTGACTCGCCGGGAGGAAGCGTCGTGGGCACGCGGGAGATTTACGATTCGGTCAAGGGGCTGAACAAGCCCAAGGTCGCCTATTTCAGGGAAGTCGCAGCGTCCGGCGCGTATTACATTTCCACGGGAACCGATTACATAATAAGCGAGCCTGACGCGCTCACCGGGAGCATAGGGGTAATAATGACTGTTACCGAGCTGAGCGGGCTCTTAGACAAGCTGGGAATAAACGCGACCGCGATAAAGAGCGGCGAGAGCAAGGATATAGGCTCGGAATCCAGGCCCATGACGGACAAGGAGAGGGCCATACTCCAGACGATGGTAAATGAGATATTTGATGAATTCAAGGGGGTGGTGGTGCAGAACCGCGGCTCCAAGCTCAACACCGCGAAATTCAACGAGATTCTGGACGGAAGGGTGGTGAGCGGCAGGCAGGCGCTCGCAATAGGCCTCGTAGACGCGCTCGGAACCAAGAAGGACGCCATAAGGAAGGCTGCAGCGCTCGGGAACATAACGGACGCGGAGCCGAACCTTTGCCAGATTGACACGGGCGGAGGGACGGGCGGGCTCTTCGGCGCGAGCCTGAGGCTGCCCGGGATTTCCGAGATTGCGGGGCTGGGCAAGAAGGCGAGCGTAAAGTTCGAGTAGAGTAGATGGGAATGGCGGGATTGTCCAAGTTTTCCTTTTTCGGCTTAATAGACATAGTGCTCGCAGCGGCGTTGGTATTCATCGCATTCCAGAACGTCTTCGTGCCGCACGAGAAACTGTGGCAGCCCGAGCAGCTGGGCAGCATAAGGCAGCCCGCGTCCGAGTGCATGCCGGGCCAGAAAATGGACTGCGTGAACGCGCAGGGGTGCGCGGGAGAGCGCGCGTGCGCCGGAGGGGCGTGGAACGGCTGCGTGATAACGAAACTGTGCACGCCCGGGCACCAGAGGGGCTGCATAGTGGATTCGTGCAGGATGGGCCACGAGACGTGCAACGCGTGCGGCACGGCATATGAGAACTGCGTGCCGGATTCGCAGAACGGGTCCAATTCAACGGGCTGAAGAGGGGGGCGCAAAAAGGAATACCCGCGGCCAAGGCGGGCTGCGCTGACGCACGGGTGTGGGCAGGGGGCTTAAATCAGGTTTTTAAACATTCTCCGATTAAGTTATCCGATGGCAAAGGCGTTCATATTCTCTATAGATGCATTCGTGGCGTTCACCCTCATAATAGTGGTGCTCCACGCGCTCATCTTCCTCTCCGCCGTGCCCTCCAGCTATTACGGCGGCCTCATGCAGGCGAACTACCTCGCGCGGGACACGCTCAACAGCCTCGTAGCGGCGAACGCGTCGCGCGTGCTGGACAACCAGTATTACGCGAGGATGAGCATGCTGGACTACATAGTGAGCACGAACGACACCGAGGCGGTGAGGGACTATGTGGGCGCCAACATTCCTTACGAATACGGCTACACGCTGGAGTTCTGGAACTCGCAGGGCAAGGATTGGGGAGTTATTTACGACACGGCCAATTACAGGGACGACCCGCACAACAAATTGTACAACAAGCTGAGGGCGACCTCGCATTCCATATTTTTCGGCTACACGGACGTCACCGGGAGGAGGAACCCCGGAACGCCCTACTGCTACATGACATGCAACGGCGACAAGTACGGCGGGAACTGCCCGAGCGAGTGCGACACTCCGGTTTCCCTATACGACGCGGGCGAGGCGGCCCTCGGGCTCGTGCGGCTGAGCGTTTACAGGTAATCACATGAAATCGCGCAGCTCCAAGGGGTTCTTTTTCGTGCTCATTTCCTTCATGCTAATCATGTACATATTTCTCTACCTCACGGCGTGGATAAACGCGATGGAGATTTCCGAAAAGACGGCGTCGGAGAAGTTCAGGGCGTCCAGCATAGACGGGATTGTTTCCCAGCTCAGCGACGAGAGGTTCTCCAACTTCTTTGACATCGCGGGATACTACGCGCTATACAGAATTAATGCGCACGCTTCCGACATCGCGCACCCGCTCAAGTACGACGACCGCGAGCGGCTCAAGTATCTGGGGAATGCGTTCTTCAACGCCACCCTTTACGGGGGCTCGCAGGACTTCGATGGGACGGACCTGAACTACACCTCGGCTGAAAAGGACACCTACACGTTCGGCGCGTGGCTGGAGAATTTGAACGGCACGCTCTCGCAGGCCGGGCTGGAGGTCGTGGATTTCGAGGTGTACGGGCTGAACTTCACGCAGGAGGACCCGGTCACGTTCAACGCGACCATGAACATTTCCATTTACGTGCGGGACAGGCTTTCCACCGTTTCAGTGAGGAGGATGTTCGCGCTCTCGCGCCAGTTCAACGTCAGCGGGTTCGCGGACCCGATGATAAAGAGGGAATATTCCAAAATCAACTCCACTGCGAACGTGGAGAAGCAGATTTTCTACAGCGACCAGGCCCCGGACACGCTCGCGCCGCTTTGGGTGGCGAACGGGACCTCGGGCCACGGGTTCTTCTACGGAACGATGATAAGGGCCACCGATGTCACTTCCTCATATCCGCTCATTGAGATGCGGAGCCAGTACATAATAGTAGGGAACTACACGGAGATTGACGCCGCGGACCCGACGCACAGCCGCTTCGGGGGATACATAATTACCAATGCGCCGGTGATGTACCAGGACGCGAACTGCCCGAGCCCCAAGAGCGAGAGCGAGACGTTCATGGCCATTACGTACGTGCAGAGGAGCGGGGCGTGCGTGGAGGAAGTGAAGGACGACGCGCCCCGCCCGTTCGCCGTGATTCCCGACTTCAACATGAGCGCTTTCCTTGGCCCCGGGACAGGGGCGAGGCACGACGCGCTCATAATCGCGAACAGGACGCTGGACGAGGTAAGGACCACGCCGGAACTGAAATACGACGGAGCGCGCGCGTACGACATTGAAAAGCTGCGCGACGCGACCGTATGCGCGTATTTCCTCCATTCCCCGCGCGGGCCTTCGTACCCGCAGAGGCTCTCTAAAAACGCGCTCACGCTGCACGACGAAAACTTCGGGATGGAAACCCTTCTGGTGGGCAAGTGGGCCGGCGGAATGGACTCCCCCGATTACGACAATCGGAGCAGGGTTGATTTTGAATTCTTCCAGCCGACCTTGGACGCTGTGAAGGTGAGGGGAATGCCGGGATGCAAGAGCTTCGAGATGTGCTCCGCAGTGGTCGGCGACAACGCCCCGCTCGGCCATTTCAGGATGAGCGCGGACTCGCTCACGGCTTACGGGATTAGCGGGACGCAATACATAGCCTGCGACGACAACAGGGCGAGGTGCGACTGATGATGAAAGGGCAGTCCGCATTTGAAATGTTCATAACCGTGGCGACGCTCATGGCGTTCTCGGTTCCGATAATACTGCTGGCGACCTCCACCTCGCACCTCAAGCTTGAGGACGTCTCGCTGGTGCACGGAAGGAGCCTCGTTCAGCAGGTCGCCGACGGAATGAACGAGGTTTATTTGCAGGGCGACGGCGCCGAGCGCACGCTGCTGCTGGATTTGCCTTCAAACACGCAAAACATTACGATTACCGAAAGCACGGTCACGCTCTACCTCTCCACGAACGAGGGGACGTACTCCATAACGCACCCGATTTTCGCGAACACGACGTATTATTCCTCGTCCAGCACGGGCCTCATGACCATGGTGCTCAGGATGGGGAATGGGAAGGTGAAGGTGCGATGAGCAAGACGCATGCGAGAAAGGGGCAGGTGGCGACCGAGTTCTTCACCTACGCGGCGATATTCCTGCTGATTGTGCTTGCGGCGTATTTCACTATTTTCTTCGTCCAGAGCTCCGAGATTTCCAACAAGGAGTCGCTTTACGTGAAATGGTTCGGAGAGCGCTTCGCATCCTCTGCGAACATGGCGATGGCGGGCCAGCGCGGCTTCAACTACACCATGCAGTTCGAGCGGGACATTCTGGGCAAGCCTTTCACGGTGCAGTTCGTGCCCCAGAGCGGGAGCAGGAGGCCGTTCGTATACATAATCTGGAGCCAGAACAACCTGACTTACTCATACCCCATGGGCAACCTCACGCTCCAGCCCGGGCCGTGCATACGTTACGTGCCCACGGGATACTATTACGAGATTAACTCCAGCCTCGGCGAACTCAATTTCTACAACGACGGAAGGACGGTAACTCTGTCGCAGAAGGGATGCACATGAAAGTTTCCAGCCAGGGGTTCCGCGTTCCGGAACGCAAAACAGGGAACCCGAAACGGCCATCCGGATCCATGAAGGGGCAGTATTTCAGCTTCGACGCGATTATCGCCTCGGCTATTTTCATACTCACTTTCATAGCGCTGGTGAGCTACTGGTTCAGCGTGAAGTCCGGCCTGGAGGCCAAGGACGACGAGATAAGCAAGGAGGCTGCGCGCATAACGGACAGCATGTTCACCCCGTCTTTCCTCACGAACTCTTACGGGGACAGGAGGGTGAGGATGGAAACGCTGAACGCCGTCCTGGGAGTGGGGGAGAGCAGGCTGAAAGGGGAGTTCAACTGCCCGTATTCCATGTACATAAACGTCTCTTCGGCGCCTGAGAGCGACCATCCGCAGCAGGTAGCGAGCTTCGGCATCATGCCTACCAACAGCACGAAAAATGTGGCAAGGGTGCGCAGGGTATTCGTGCTCACCAACGGAGCGGACGGAATGAACGAGAGCCAGACGGTTCTGGACCTTTTCCTTTACGAATGAGCGGCAGGTCAGCGGATGGAAAGTTGTTTTCCGAAAAGGCAGTACGCGCGTGCACCCGTGATTTCAACCCTTATTGTTTTTCCCATCAGCGCGTTTTCCCCTGCAAGCGCGACCTGCATGTAATTGGGGGCCTTGCCCTTCATCTGCCCGGCCTTGCCGCGCTCGCACACCAGCACATCAAGGCGCGCGCCCACGTATTTTTGCGCCCCTTCAAGTGCGATTTTCCTGCAAATTGCATGAAGCTCGGTAACCCTTCTTTTGGAAATCTGGGTGGGAAGCTGCCTGAGCGCCTTAGCCGCTGTGCCGGGGCGGGGCGTGAAGCGGGAGAGGTTTATCAGCTCCGGGCGCACGGATTCAAGTAGCGCAATTGTAGCTTCGTGGTCGGCTTCGCCTTCAGTAGGGTATCCTGAAATTATGTCGGTTGCAATCGCGATTCCGGGAATCTGCCCCCTGAAATCCGAGGCTGCGAGCGCGAAATCGGAAACTGTGTGGTTACGGCCCATTGCCCTGCAAACGGCCTCGCTCCCGGTTTGAACGGGCATATGGAGGAATTTATACATCTTCGGGCTGCGGAAAGCCGGAATCAGCCGGGATTGCATCCTGCGCACGTGCTCAGGGTTTATCATTCCCAGCCGGATTTTGAAATCGCCTTTAACCTTCACAGCTTCGGAAAGCAGGAGCGCGAGGTCTGTTCCTAGGTCCAGCCCGTACGCGCCCGTGTCCATTCCGGTGAGCTGGATTTCCTTTACGCCCGAGGATGCCGCGGATTCTATTGCCCTTATCACGTCCTTGGGCCGCTGGCTAATTAGCCCGGGCCTTGCGAGCTTGGTCTGGCAGAATGCGCAGCTGCCCACGCACCCCTCCTGAATCGGAATCCGGGCAACCGGGCCGGAGAATTCGCGGATTGGGTGAAGGAGGGGCTTGGCTCCCTTGGGAATTGAATTGAAGACGCCTCCTTTTCCTTCAATTGCAAGGCGGACGGCTTCCGCGATTCTATCGGTGGAGCCTGCGGCCACGAGGGGCGCGTTCGGGGCCGCGTTTGACACCAACGCCTGGTTGACTGCGAGGCAGCCTGCCACGACCACTTTCCTCTTTTGAGAAACGAGGCTGCGCAGGTGCCCGATTATCTTGTTCTCGGTCGCGGCCTTCACGGTGCAGGTGTTGAGTATTACCACGTCCGCGGAGCGCTCGCTGCGCGCGAAATTGAATCCTTTGGGGCGAAGGATTGCACGCATGAGGTCGCTGTCGCTCTGGTTGAGGGTGCAGCCCCATGTTTTTATGAAAACGCCGGTTTTCGCCATTCGGATGCCCTGCAATAGTGGTTATGGAAATGGAAAACGAGGTTAATGGAAAAAAGAAAATGAAACGGAAGGGGAAGAAAAATGATTGCCGGATTGGGGCAATCACTTGTTCTTCGTGATTATCTCCAGGGTTTCGGGCTTCTTGCCCACGTTGCCCAGCTTGACGCCGATTATGAGCTTCACGCCCTTGCCTGCTGCGATGTCCACGAGGCGCTGGGTTATAATCCCGTCAAAGACTATGGATTCCACGCCGTCGGTCTCGCCTATGGATTTAATCACGTCGCGCACCGGAACCTCGCGTGCAAGCACGCCCTCGGAACCGTACAGCCTCGCCTTGAGGGTGTTGGAGAGCTCGTTGAGCTCGTTGAGGAGCTCCTCCCTGCTCTTCTTCACTCCTTCGGGCTTGGGCTCGCGTGCGGGCGGCTGCTGCTCCAGCCTCTGCTGGGGCTCCCTGCGCTCGGGCTCAGGCCCCTTCTGCTCGTCCCCGGGGCCCTTGATGAGCTGCTCTATGCGCTCCATCATCGGCTTTGCGGACGGCATCGGGGGAAGCCTCCTGGCCTCGGGCGGGCGGGGGATAGGGACGACGGGCTCGCGCCTCGGGGGCTCGGCCTGCATAACAGGCTGGGCCTGCGGCTGGGCCTGCTGCTCACGCTGCTGCTCCATGTCCTTTTCCTCCTGCATAACCCTCGCGCGCTCGCGCTCGTCCGCGGCGCGGACAAGCTGGGGCTGCTCCACCAGGAAGCGCCTAGGCGTCTGGTAGGGCTGGGCAAAGGGCCTCGCCTTCTGCTCCTCGGCCTGCTCCACGGGCATCTTGCTGCGCAGGACTTTTATCATTTCCTTGCGCGTGAGCTCCTCGACCTCCTTGCCCACAGGCGCGCGTGCGACGAAGTCCAGCTCCGCGCCCGCGTGTATGAGCTCGTTCAGGATTATGTCGCCTCCGCGGTCGCCGTCCAGGAAGGCGGTCACCTCCTTGCCGCGGGAGAGTTCAACCACGCTCCGGGGCACTTTCGCGCCTCCTATTGCAATCACGTTGGTGATGTCGTTCTTGAGCAGGTTTATCACGTCCGCCCTTCCCTCCACTAGGATTATCTCGCTGAGCTTCTCTATTCCGGGGCCTGCCGCGAGGCGCTCCGGGCCGTATTCCACCACTTCCGCGGTTTTGACCTGTTCGCGCACCATCTCGCTTATCTCCTTGCTCTCCGGGATTTCCGTATTGAGAAGGGTCTTGAGCAGGTTCTTGGCGCGGTCCACGAGCACCTTCCTCTTCTGGTTCCTCGTGTCCTCAATCTTCTGCACCTTCACCCTAGCGTCGCAGGGTCCCACCCTGTCCACCGCCTCGAGCGATGCCGCGATTATGGAGGTTTCCACCATGTCAAGGCTGCTAGGCACCTTCACCGTTCCGAACGTTTTTCCGCTCCTCGCGTTGAGGTCCACCTCTATCCTGCCTATCCTTCCGTTCTTCTGGAGGTCCCTCAGGTCCAGCTCGTCGCCGAGAAGCCCCTCGGTCTGCCCGAAGATTGCGCCCACGACGTCGGGCTTGTCCACGAGCCCTCCTATCTCTATTTCCCCGTAAATTAGGTATTTCACCGTGTCAATATACGTCTTTGCCATCCTTCACACCTCGTTTTCTTGCGCGATTGCGCGCAGTTTTGAAAGGACATCACTCTCGGTTCCGGAAACCTCCAGCGTCTTGCGCCTGCTTTTTGCGCCTCTCACTATCGCAACGGGCGCGCCGAGCGCTTCCGAAAGCAGCCCTACCAGTTCCCGGTTCGCCCTCCCCTCGTCGGCCTTGGCCGGGACGTGCACCTTCCAGATGCCGTCCTTCATGGAGATTGCGAACTTCTTCGCGTTAGGAACCACTCTCACTTCGAGCTGCATATTCAATCCCCCAGAAGCAGAAACGCCGCCTCCGGTAGGCCCAGCACAGAATTAGTAGGAGAAGCTGCGCACTGTTGACCCGGCCATCAAAGCTTAAAGCTCCGGAGGCCATCCATGCGCAGCATCAGCGTGCGAGATCCCTTTCCTCTATGAGATCCACTATTGACGGAAGGAGGCGGGCTATGTCGCCCTCGCTCAGTATCCCAATTAGCTCCTTGTTCTCGTTTATGACAGGGAGCCTCTTAATTTTGTTGCCCTTCATTGCCTTGGCGGCCTCTTCTATGCTGGCCGTGGGCTTGACAACCCTGAGCGGTTTGGACATTATGTCGTCCACCTTCTGCTTCGTGACGTCCTTTCCCGCGGCGATTATCTTGTGCACGATGTCGCGCTCGGTTATTATCCCGACCGCGCTCTTGCCGTCAACCACCACGATGGCCCCTACGTCGTGCTTTCTCATCATTTTCGCGACGTCGGCCATGGGACTGCCTTTGCTTATTACTATCACATTCTTCGTCATTACGTCTCCTACTTTCAGTTCTGAACCCATAGATTTTATTGTGCGAATTAGGATTTATAAACCTGCCTATGGGATTACGTCAAAGAACGGAACAGCTAGTATTTTTTCTCCGTGCCTCTGCCCGCGGCCCCCGGAAGCCCGGATTTTCCGTACGCGCCCGTGCTGGCGTCCATCATTTTTTGGTAAACTGCTGCCTTTTCCGCCTCGCTGGAGCCGAGCTCGCCCATAAGGTCGTAGGCGCGGGCGTATTCCAGGCTGGCTGCGGCGTAAAGGCCCTTCATCGCCAGCCTGTCCGCTTCCCTGAGCATGAATTCCAAATCGTCTTTTCCGGGCTTGAGCTGGCCTGCCTTGTTCGCCTTTGCGCCCATCACTGCTGCGTGCATGAATACGGCTTCCGGATTGCCTATGCGGCGCTCGCTCATTATGCGGTATGCGCCCATGAATTTGGCGAACGCGCCGGAATAGTCCCCATTCTCCTTGAGGGATTCGCCTTCCTTGATGAGCTTTACGAGGGTCTTGCGCACGTCGTCGCATTCCATCCTTCCAAGGGCCTTGTACGGGGACGGAAGCGCCATCAAAAACCCGAGGGTCCCCCCGAACGCGTTTGCTATCGGCTCTCCAAGGACGCAGGCGCCCCTGAAGACTTTCCTTCCGAATTCCCTCACTTTCCCGGTTTTTTTCCCATGGACAACGGATTCCGCCATTTTGCATCAACCCTATTCAAGCGCTTTCACCGCGGAAAGGTCAATTTTCGCCATCGCGGCGTGGAGCTCGCGTGAGCACGCACTTAGGACGTCCTGCACATTCCCGGCGTGCGCGCCGTTGAATTTCTGCGAAGATGGATGCGCGTATTCCGCGTCCGTCCTGGCAGAGTCAAGGCTGTCGCGCTCCGCAACCAGGGCGGCGAAGGCTTCCTTGCCTCCGATTTGCGCAAGCAGGCGCACCGCACCCGCGTATGAAACGACGTTCGTCCTGTCCAGGCATTCAGCGAGCAGCTTCACGGCCCCGTTGCCTGAAGAGTTGAGGACTTCGGCGGCCAGCGCCAGCTTGGATCCGGGGTTCTCCATGTTCCCGTTTCCGAGGCTAGAAACCATGCTCGAGGCTATTTCCTTCCTAATCGCGGGGTCGCGGGCTGCCATGGATACGAGGGTTTCCTTCCCGAGCCTGCTGTAATCCCGGGTATTGTCGCTGAACATCCAATTTACGTATTTTGCGACGAGGCCGCTGGCGCTTTGGGAGGGCGCTTTCGGCCCCCCGAGCGCCGGGGGAAACTTTGGCTTTCCGGTTGCGCCTGCGTTAACGACGTTCATCTGCTTTTCAGCCATGTGAGCACCTTTGAGCTTGTGTTTGGTTATAGATTGTGTATTTGTGCTTTAAAATCTTCCGAATTCCCGCAAATGTTTTAATTGGTTGGAGCGGAATGCAGCCCATGGCAAAATTGGCTATGTTCTTGCTAATAGCGGTTTCGGCGCTCGCGTTCGCGCAGTATTCGCAGCAGATTTGCAGCGCGTGCGGCAATTCCACGGTGCCCAGGGGGTGCGGCGACCTTCCGATAGCCGCCTTGCCATGCAGGATACCTTCCGCCTCTTTCTCGTGCCAGACTTCCGTAGTTTTGGAAGGATGGCTTTTCTGCCCCTCGTGCCCTGATGGATATTCCCTCGCAAGCTGCCAGTCGAGCTGGCTTTTCGGGCTTTACAAAACATCCACCTGCAGGATGGATTACGCGCCGGGATGCGGAAGCTACTGCGAGCAGGACGACAACGTGCTCTCGCGCTCGGACTGCGATTTGAACAAGACGAGGAAGTGCTGCAGCATACCGACAAATACTATTGAGATACTCTCTCCGGTTGCGGGAAACGCGTCCTTTTACAGGAATGACTCGGTTGAATTCACGCTGCGCACTTCTGGCACTGTGAAGAACGTTTCCATAGATTACGGGGACGGAAAGTTCGAGTGGCTCGCGCCCCAGTCCAACGACCTGATAACGGTTTCGCACACGTTCGCATCGCCCGGCGATTTTGTCGCGGTGGCAACGGCGTACACGTGCGGCGCGTGCAGCTACAAATTCACGTCCAACGACACGCTCGCGATAACCGTGGACCTGAGGCCAAGGAAATAGGCGGGAATTGATGCTGATTATCCATACCGACGGCGCGTGCTTCGGAAACCCGGGCCCGATGGGAATAGGGGTCGCCATTTACAGGGGAACGCACCTCGCGAAAAAGATTAGCGAGTACATAGGCAGGGGGACGAACAACATCGCCGAGTATACGGCCGTGCTGCGCGCGCTGGAAGCCGCAGGGGAAATGGGCGAGCGGGAGATTGAAATAAGGAGCGACAGCCTGCTTCTCATAAACCAGATGAACGGCAAATTCAAGGTGAAGATGCCCCACCTCAAGGAGCTCAAGGCCGGGATAGAAAATGTGAAGGGGGAAATGAAGGTGAAGTTCAAGTGGGTTCCTAGAGAGCAGAATACGGTGGCGGACTTGCTTTCAAAGGAAGCGATAGAAAAGGAGATGGAACGCTAAACTCGAAACCCGGAACCTTCAAGGGCCGTGCCCGAATTCAATCATCTCCGCCCTGTCCTCCGCAGTCATGCCCATCATGCAGTGGTATTCCGGCGCGTCCAGTTTTTTGAGGGCCAGCCGGGCGGAGCGGATTACGAACCCCTTTTCCTTCTTTTCCGCGTTCAGCTCGGGCCGTTCGCCCAAAATCGCAATCCTTTCTAGGGCGGGAATCGCCTTCCCCGAGCCTATTTCGCCCAAAGCGTCGGCTGCGGCGCTGCGCACGTAGCAGTTCGTGTTCTTCAGGAGCCCAATCAGCGCGGGAAGCGCCGCCTTTTCCTTCATAGTTCCGAGCGCCTCGGATGCCTTCACCTTCACGAACCAGTCCGGATCCTCGAGCATCCAGACGAGCTTTTCGGATTTCTGGGGGTCCGTCACCTTCATCAGGGCGTCTATGCCCCTTGCCCGCACATTCGAGGCGTCGTGGGTTAGCGCGCGGTTGATTAATGGGATATGCGTGGTGTCAAGGCGCTTTCCCCGCATGTGCTCTTCCATGAGCTGCTCGGCCCTGAATCCGGATGGTTTTTCAGGCGTCTTTCGAACGGAATGGCGGGGGTTGCGAATAATCATGAAGGCACCTTTTGTTGTTGTTTGCAATTAAATATGTATGAAAAACATTTAAAACGTATGGGGGCTGCGATACCGTTTTAAGCGGCGGAGGGGATATTGAATTATGCGCATCACGAATCGTTTTGAACTCGGGCCCTTTTTCACGTTCGAGCCCAGCAAGGAAAAGCCGATTTACAACTGGTTCTTCTACAAGGAGGCGTTCTCGCCGGAATTCGTGGAAAAGACGCTGGACGATTTCGGGATAACCGCGGGCAACGTGCTTGACCCGTTCTCTGGCATCGGGACAACCGCGCTCGCCGCAAAGTCAAGGAGGCTGCAGGCGCACGGGCTTGACGCTTCCCCTCTCGCTGTATTCGCGGGCATGGTGAAGACGAGGAACTACACCCAGGCGGACGTGGACGCTGTTGAAGGGTTCATGAAGAACGTTTTCCAGGAGAAGACGCAGCCGAGGATAAGGTGGGACTTCGAGCTTTTCAGGATAGAGAAGGCATTCCCCCCTGCGAACCTTAGGGACATGCTCTCGGTTAGGGAGAAGATTGCGCAGGTGGAGAACCAGAACGCGCACAACCTCCTTCTCCTTGCGCTCGTTTCCATAATCCCGATGTGCAGCTTCGTGCTAAAGGACGGAGGGGTCCTAAGGATTGCGAAAAAATCCGTCGCCCCGGTTCGCGAGATGTTCAAGCGCAGGGTGAAGAGGATGGTTTCGGACATCGCGGAGCACCAAGTGGTCGGCCCGGAGCCCGAGATTTACCTCGCGGACGCGAGGGACATGCCCTTTGACAGCGAGACGATGGACGCCGTCATCACTTCGCCCCCTTACCTGAACAACATAGACTATACCAAGGTATACGGGCTGGAGCTTTCGCTCCTTGAAATGGACCCGGAGAGCGCGCGCGTAGCACGGGCGCGAAGCCTGCGCTCATTCATCACGTCGTCTGCGAGCGTTCCGGAAATCCCTCCTGAACTGGGGGAAATAGGGCACAGGATTCCAGTTGCGGGAACGTATTTTTCGGACATGGAAAAGGTGCTTTACGAGACTTTCAGGGTGCTCAGGCCCAAGTGCTCCGCTTCGTTCGTCGTGGGGAACGCGGTAATCCACGAAACGCACATCGCGGTTGATGAAATCCTCGCCGAGATGGGCGAACGGATAGGGTTTGAATCCGAAATCCGGGTGGGCTTGGAGCGCATCGCGGACGTCCGGCCGGCAAAAGTGAAGACGAGGGAGAGCGCGGTAATTTTCAAAAAGCCCTGATTATTCGCGCAGCGCGCGCCGGGTCTGCATGTACTGCACCGCCGCCCTTGCGCAGTCTTCGGTGTAGAGCCTGTGGAGGAGCTCAAGTATGGGCTCGCCAATTGAATCGGGAAGGTTGGAACGTATTGCTTCGCGCGCGCAGTTTGGTGAAAAATCCCCCTTTTCAGACATCTGCGAATACGCGCGGGAAAGGGCTGCGGCAACCAGCTCGCCGTACCTAATCCGGCTGTTGTGCAGCCCGAACGAGAACACGGATGTCTGGCCGTTTGAGTTGTAAACGTAGGGTATTGTGAATGCGGGCATCTCCTCCCTGAGCAGGAAGTTGCGGTCATCCCCGCAGGTTGCCCGCACCTCAATGTCCATGCTGCGGATAATGTCGGCTATCTGCACGAACTCGCTTTCGTGGAACGTCACGATTATGCGGTCCGGGCGTATGAAGTTCAGGCAGTCGGGGGAGATTTTCCCGTCTTTCGGAAATCCGTCTTCAACGCGCACGTATTCCGAGCCCGTTTTCACAAGAAGAGGAATCGGGGGCATCATCGCGTGGACCGATTCAAAGCCCGAATCCACCAATGAAAGGGGAGAGATGAACTTGAAGCGGAATACGTTCCTGAGCGTCTGGTCGTCCTTTATTGAGGACTGGACCTCCTGGAGGAGGGAAACGAGCTGGGCGAGCCTGCCCATCTGCGGGTTTATGTAAAGCCTGTGCGTGAATTCGCCCTTGGGCCTCCCCTGGTCCTTGAGCCTTATCCATTCCGTTCCGCTGTTCCCGCGCACGCGCTCCAGGTCAAAATCCTTGGAAAGCTGCCAGAGCGCGCCCGCATAGGCCTCAAGCCTTGATTCCGCGCTCCTCCCGCCGAGCCGCGCTTCAAGCTCCTTGTTGCAGTCGCCCGCGAGCCCGAGGCAGAATTCGCCGAGCACCTCGTCCTTTGAAAGGGCCTTGCGGCCCTCGCCGTGCTTGATTTGGGCGTAGGATGCGAATTCCTGCACCTGGAGCCTGTTGGCGTCCAGCAGGTAGCTCTTCCAGTCGTGCACGGGCCTGGGCCAGAGCGGCCTTCCGTCCATTTTGAGCTTTTGCGGCGCGCCGCCTGAATGAAACATAATAATCTACATTATTTTATATAATTTACAATTTTTAAAAGTATGCGTGCAGAGCATTTACGGGAATACGGAAAGGAAAACCATTGTCGGAGGCTCTCTTGTGCTGGCTGCGGCGCTTTTGGCGCCCAATTTCGCGAGGCGCAGCCCTGCGGAAGAGAATGCAATGATTCAGCGGGCCGAGCCATCTCGCAGGGTGCTGGATAGCTTCCTTCTCCTCGGAGGGGAGAAAAAGCCCGTGGAAGGGGCTGATTTCCAAATCTCGTTCACCACGAGCGGATACGGGGACGGAACCGTGTTTGCAAATGCCTCCTCTATGCCCATGAAAATAGATGGGATGCTACTCTTTTAAGGGCTTGTAGCAGCCCAGGGTGAATATGTCAAAGGGAAGCGTGCCGTCCTTCTCCAGCTTCTG
>JAKANX010000095.1 GCA_021823425.1 Microcaldota archaeon | reverse complement strand
CTCCGGTTTCCAGCCTGCCGTGCGCCGAAACCCCTGCGAGCTGCCCGCAGGACTGCCATCCGCCGTGCACCAACTTATGCCCAGCAGGAGCGACCCAGTGCTCTGGCCCGCAGATTCAGACCTGCGTGCTGGGCGCGAACGGCTGCTATGACTGGGGAACCGCGGTCGGCTGCCCTTCGGGCCAGAGCTGCTCAGGGGGAAACTGCATTGCAAGCTGCTCCAACCAGTGCAGCGCAGGCCAGACACAATGCTCAGGCAGCCAGCTCCAGAGCTGCGTATATTCAGGCGGCTGCTACATATGGGGAACGCCCGCGAACTGCCCGAGCGGCCAGGCATGCCAGGGAGCGAGCTGCGCGCCTCCGTCCGGGACCTGCGCGTGCACCTCGTGCAGCGACTGCACGGACAAGCTCAACAGCCCGTCGTGCACCTACGTCTACATGGCCAACGACATAACGCTCAGCTGCACTGGCGACCCGAACACCGCCTACGCTAATTGCAAGTGCGTGGGAATGCCCGGCTACGCTGTCGCGGGGCTCATGAGCGGAAAGACGTTCGACTGCAAGGGGCGCACCATCACCGGGCCGGGCCAGTACTACGGCTCCGAAGGAATCGTGCCGACCTACAACAACAACATGAACATAATGAACTGCAACGTGCAGAACTTCCAGTACGGAATGGAGATGTTCAACGCGTCCTACGAGCGCATCACCAACATGAGCATACACAACTGCGGAATAGGGATAGACCTCTGGAACGCCGGAAACCGGCTATCCGGCATAACGCTTTTCAGCAACAACGTCGGCATGACGACCGCCTACCAGTCCAGCAACAACCAGTTCTCCAACTTCAATGTCTACGGCAACTCGCAGTCCGGGCTCCAGCTCAGCGGGACCGGCAACAGCCTCTCCAATCTGGTGGCGCACGACAACGCGAACGGGGGGCTTTATCTCATATCCTCATCCGGAAGCTCGTTCTCCAACATACGCTCCTACAATTCCGTCAACGGCGTCCTGCTTGCAGATTCCCCCTCCAACTCCTTCGCGAACATGAACGTCTCGGGCAACAGCAACGGGGTCTCGTTCTTGGGCGCCTCCAAATCCAACAACATAGTCAACACCTTCGCGTGCGGCAACACCATCGCCGGATTCTCGTTCGCCGGCGGCTCTTCGGGCAACACAGGTGCCTCGGGCAACAACGGGAGCATCTCGGACTCCGCGGGGAACCCCAGCTTCTCCGCGACGCCGTGCGCTGGCGCGTGCACCAACAAGTGCGCCTCCGGCGCCAAGCAGTGCAACGGAACGGTAATCCAGTCCTGCGGCGATTACAACGGCGACGGATGCACCGAATGGGGCACATACCAGCAGTGCCCGGCTAGCCAAATCTGTTCCAATAATGCGTGCGTGCCCGGCTGCCTCAACGACTGCCCTGTAATCGGCGGAACGAGGTGCAGCGGACTCTCGCTCCAGACCTGCCAGGTAAACGCGGGCACGGGCTGCAACTCGTGGACCACTTCCAATTGCCCGCTGGGCCAGACCTGCCAGGGGACCAAGTGCGCCTCATGCACCAACGCGTGCGCGTACAACGGGCAGACGCAGTGCAACGGAAGCTCGGTGCTTACCTGCGCGACGGACGCGGCGAGCGGCTGCAGGTACTGGGCCTCGTCAACGTGCCCGCTCGGGCAGGGGTGCGCGAACGGCGTTTGCACGAGCACGTGCACTAACCAGTGCGTGGACGGCGCGTTCATGTGCAACGGCCAGCTCGAGCAGCTCTGCTCGATTAATTACATTACAGGGTGCGCCGAGTGGAGCGCTCCCTTCACGTGCCCGCCCCGCAACACCGCGGCCTCGGAAACGAGGAAATTCAGGATAACCGATTCCTCTCCCACGGTCAGCCTCGTGGACCCGGCCCAGCAATACATCTCCAACCGCCGCGTGGTGAACTTCAACTGGAGCGCCACCGATTTGGAATCGCCCGTCCTGAACTGCACGCTCTACATAGGCGGGGCCATGGCGCAGAATTACCCTTCCTACGCGCGCGGCACGTACGTGAACTACGCCTCCAACCTTAGCGAGGGCAGCTACGGCTGGAACGTGACCTGCGTGGACGGCAGCGGCAACGTCGGCGCATCCGCGCGCACGTTCGCAATCAGCATACCGTGCGACAGCGTGCCGCCTTCGGTGAGCCTGGATTCGCCGCTGGCCTCGGCAACGCTCCCGGACCACACGCTCTACGCGCGCTGGACCGCAAGCGACAATTCCGCGGACGTGGACCCGGTGTGCACGGTTTTCCTTTACAAGGGCTCCGAAACGATTTACGCCCAGACCGTTGTTTCGCCCAACGGGAAACCGGCGCAGGCGCTGCTTCCGACCCTGAGCGCCGGAACGTATTCGTGGAAGGTGTCGTGCAGCGACGGCTGCTGCAACCGCATGGAAAGCGGGACGCAGAGCTTCACGATAGAGGAAGGGGCGCAGAACAACACCTTTGACCTTTTCCTCGTCAACCCTCCGGACAACATCGTCCTCGGGGACCCGTCCGAGACCTTCACCTACAGGCCGCAGGACACCCCCGGCTCCAGCGTTGAATGCGACCTGGAGATAGACGGCCCGGTTTCCAAGTACTATCCGGGAATACCTTCCTACAACAACGGCGACAACCCATACGGCCCGATAAGCCTGGAATACGGGCTGTACAGCTGGAACGCGTCCTGCGTGGACACGGCGAACGGGAGTGCGCGCTCGGAAATCCGCCATCTCGCGGTAAGCCCGCTGTGCGGAGGCAACACGCCGCCCACGGTTTCACTGGCCGCGAACGCGACGCTGCTCAAGTACAGCACCGGCAATTCCGCGCTCCTTTCATGGACGCCCCACGACCGCGAGCCCGCGAGCGGAACGTGCTTCGTGAACAACCTCGGCTGCACGCTCTTCATAAACGGGCAGGCGCAGTTCTCCGCAAGGAACGAGAGCCCGGACAGCGCGCAGCTCTTCACGCTCGGCCCGCTCGCGCCCGGAGTTTACAGCGCGCAGGTCGGGTGCATAGACTACGAGGGAGGGCTCGGCTACTCCAATACCATATACATTGCCGTGATAAACGACAGCGACCCATCCGACACGATTGCGCCGTCGGTGCGCGCGGACTCGCCCGCAAGCGACGCGCAGACCTCGCAGCACACCATTACCACCAAGTTCACTCCCACGGACAACGCGGACGACCTGCTCGAATGCAACGTCCACGTTTCTCGCAGCAGCCAGCCCGTATACGATTCCGGGACAATGGGCTGCGTGAACGGGATTCAGTGCAGCCACACGCTTCCCACGCTCGGCGCATGCGGCATGTACTCATGGAACGCGTCCTGCGTGGACAACGGCGACCCCGTGGGGTGGTCGCAGAACTCGCGCTTCACCATTACGACTTATGCGAACGGAACTCCGTGCAGCAACAGCCCGCCCGAAGTCCAGCCCATGGGCCCGCTCTGCTTCGACGCGATAAACTCCAACCCGGTCAACTTCACGTGGCTCGCTTCGGACGACAGCGCGCTCACCCTGCAGTGCGCGCTTTCGGTTGACGGCGCGGACGCGGGCACCTACACCGTGGACAACGGCATAATCTTCACGGCGCAGCATCCTGTTGACAGCGCGGGAATACACGCGTGGAGCGTGAGCTGCAGCGACGGCACCTACAGCGCGTCCGACGGCGGCACGTTCATATTCAATCCGTCCGCCGTCGCGGGATGCGGTTCGCAGGTGCGCTCCGAACTCATATCGCCCCCCGACCAGTCCGTGTTCTCTGTCCCGAGCGTGGACCTCGCGTGGGCAGGATACACGAACGCGGAATCCAACGTGAGCTGCGGCGTCCTCTACGACAGCTCCATAATCGTTTCCGGAAACACCGCTGCGAGCGGCGAGGCGATGTCCCATTCGCTCTCCGGCATATCCGCGGGCAACCACTCGTGGAGCGCGATATGCTGGGACCAGTGCAGCACAGGGCCCTCGCGCCTCTGCGGCAGGTGCGCGGGAAGCGGGTGCAGCAACGTGAACCAGTCCGCGAACTGGACTTTCGGATACAACCCGAACTCGTATGTGGGCCTCGCGTACGACCACATAAACGACATGGGCTCCGCGTGCGAGCACAACTCTTTCGCAGTTCCGGTAGTGCTGCGCAATGTCGGCTCCGCGTCCGCGTTCGGCATAAGCCAGCGCGTGAAGTGCGGCGGATGGGCGTGCAC
>JAKANX010000094.1 GCA_021823425.1 Microcaldota archaeon | reverse complement strand
ACAAGTTTGCCGATGCAGCCGCGCTCCACAACGACTCCTCCCACGGGGCCGCCCTGGAAGACTTCGTTGCCCGGAATCCGTCCAGGGGCCAGCAGATACTTGACGAATACGCCCGATGGAGGGAAGAGCAGGCCCAAGACAAGGCCAAATCGTATCACGCTGCGGAAAATGCGGAAGACCAGCGCGAGCGCAACGAGGCTGACAAAGCCCATATGGATCAGCTTCGCAGCGACGTAATTCATCACTACGAGCAAGGCGGCGAGATGGCATACACCGTCGCAAACCAGCTAAATAACTACGTTGACGCGGTACATTCGGGCAATACCAATGGCATGACTCCGGAGCAGAAGAAGCTGGCGATGTTCTGGGAAGGGGCGCGCGAAACGCCCACAAGCGACGCCGCAATCAAGGTGGCCGAGGACCCCCGTAAGTACAACATGACCGTAACTGCCCAGGTCAACAAGGCGTTCTCGGACGCGTACGGCCACGCGCCCAAGTCCGACGAGGAAATCAAGCTCGCCCTGAACGTGAAGACCGTCGCGGTCGCCAACACGGTGAAGCAGGCGCACGAGGCTTTCAGTTTCGGCAGCAACAAGTCGTTTGAGCTCAAGATTGCGTGATTTCGATGGGCCTCCTAGACACGCTGCTTGGAAAGGAGAGCGGCCCGAAGGGAAGGAAGGAAAAGTGCCCGAGCTGCGGCGCCGACGTCACCCTGGACATGGAGCGCTGCCCCAAGTGCGGCGTCCACATAAAGTCCATGTTCCGCAAGAAGTGCCCCAAGTGCAACGAACTGAACGACATAGACGCGGAGCGCTGCGAGAAGTGCAAGTACGACTTCGCAGCAGAGCTCGCCCGCGCCAAGAAAACGGTCTACGTGTGCCCGATTTGCGGCTACCGCGCCGACTACTACATGCTCAGGTGCCCGAGCTGCAATACGAGATTTGTATAATCCTTTTAGCATAGCAGTTTCGGTTTCCTGTTTTGAGTTTCCGGTCTTGCCTTAAGCCTGGGCCTAAACCCGGAACGCAGGACCCGCAACCGCAATAATCGTTTAAATACCGCATGAGAATTGATGTTCATGGGAAGCCCGTTCAAGGAGAAGATGTTCGACGAGAAGAGGAAGGAGCCCGACGCGATGAAGCTCAGGAAGCTCGCCCTCCTGGACGACGTGGAGCGCGCGGAGATAAAGAAGCTCACTTCCGAGGACGTGGACCAGGTGCACATAATCATGAGGAAGACGCTCTGGGAATCCACGAGGGAGCAGGTCGCAGATGTAATTAAGAACGGGATGAGCTTCGGCGCGTACGTGCAGAGGATGCTGGTGGGCGCAGGGCTCGCGTGGCCAGCGCATTACGGGGAAAAGCAGGCAGCGCTCACGCAGGGCGAGCCCAACGCGCTCTACATGGAGGACGTGGCGCTCCTGCTAGCGTACGAGGGAAAGGGAATTAGGGAGATGCTCATAATGGAAAGGGAGAAGCTCGCAAAGGAGCGCAATTTCCAATACGTAGTCGCGTACATAAGCCCGGAGTGGCCGGCGGGCGAATTGCCGCTGATGATAAAGGAAAGGGGCAACAGGATAGAAAAATCGTACCTTGCAAACGGCTACGGGTTCGTGCGCTCCAAGGACGGCGTGATTGCGGTGAAAAGGCTGTGAAAATCACCATTCTGCGCTTGGGGCACCGCCTTCCGCGCGACGAACGCATTACAACGCACGTGGGCCTCGTTGCCCGCGCGTTCGGGGCCGAGGAGATAATATATGCAGGGCAGCACGATTCCTCGTTCGAGGAGAGCGTGAAACGCATTTCCGGGAGCTGGGGCGGCGCGTTCGCAGCCAAATACACGGAAAAGCCCGCTAATTTGGTGCGCGAATTCAAGAAGAAGGGGTATTCGGTCGCGCACCTCACCATGTACGGGATTCCCCTTCCTGAAAAGGCGGATGAAATGAGGAAAGCGGAAAAGCTGCTCGTAATAGTGGGCGCGGAGCAGGTGCCCTCCGAATTCTACGAATTGGCGGACTTCAACATATCCGTGACGAGCCAGCCGCACAGCGAGGTCGCAGCGCTCGCAATCACCTTGGACAGGCTGATGGAGGGAAAGGAATTGGAGCGCGGATTTTCCGAAAAATTCGAGGGAAAAATAAGCCTCGAGCCCAATGAACGGGGCAAGAGCGTAAGAAAGCGCTAGGCAGGAACGAGCTTCTGCAGCGCCTGCACCAATCCGATTTTCTGTATTTTCGGGCCCAGATAGTACGCTGCAAACGGGAGAACAACCGAACTCGCAACCGTGAGCGCGGATATCACCCTAAGGTTGCTGGAAGGCAGGAACGGGTGCATCCCGAAAAAGTAATCCACGAAATCGTTAAGCAGGAACCAGCCGATTGAAACTGCTATCCATCTCTTGTCGAACGCGCGCGAGAAAACGAGGAACTGGAGCCCCATCCCTATATGTTCAAATACGAGCAGCCAGCCGAACGGGACGGTTAGGAAATAGCCCGAATAGTAGAAGAGCGCGAATTCGGTCCACAGCGCGTATTTCACCAACCCGATTGCGGTAATGGTGCGCAGCAAATCATTCTTCACCCAGCCCAAATAGAATAGCGCCGCGAGCGCCACGTAAAGCGGGCAGTCCGGTATGAATATCCAGAACACCGGGTTTACGGAGAGCATCTGCTGCCAGTAGAAGAGCATGCCGATGCCGAACCCGAACAGGTTGGCAAGGATTAGTATCGCTATTACGGGGTTCATCAATTCACTTGATTTCCCTTATGGGAACGCCCGCATAAAACCTTTTCGCAGGCACGTCCGCGTTCACGAGGCTCATCGCCCCCACCCGCGCGCCCTCGCCTATTTCCACGCCCGGCAGGACGACGCAGCGCGTTCCAAGGAGCGAATTCGCGCCTATCTTCACCTTCCCTGTCCTCAATTCCCCGGGAAGGAGCTCGTGCGCGCTAACCACGCACCCATATCCTATTATCGCGTTCTCCCCTATTTCCACGAGCTCGGGGTAGAATATGTCAAGCGCGGTCCCCATCGCTATGAACGCGTTCCTGCCCACCTTCATTCCAGTGAGCCTTAGCAGGAAATTCTTCACCGAAGGGAAGGGGCACACCATGCTCTTCATTATTATTGCGGCGTTGAACGCGACGCGCACCGGGTTCCTGCATTTGAGCCAGAACCACCACTCGCCATTACGGAAATTGACGGTTTCCAATCGCCGGCCTTCCGGCGATTGTCCCGTAAACCGCGGACGCGGTTTCCGGTCCAGTTTCGCGTTCCGGGTTCCCCTTTCACTGCTTCCCATTCTTGTGGCCCTTGTAAAGCGGCGGCGGATTTATGCTCCTCATCTCGCCGAGCATCCCCTTGTAAGGCGGCTTGAACGACGCCTTCTCCTTCTCGTACTTGTAATTCTCCTGCCTGAACATTATCCTCCTCACGGTCATCGCGAGGTTCCACAAAAAGAGTATGGAAACCAGCAGCGGTATTATGAAGAATGCCCCGAACACCTTGGGCAATTTGAGCAGGGTCACCGCAAGAGGTATGATAACCGCGATGGAGAACATGAAGAGCGCTATCGCGCTGTCCCTCATCGCCATGTCGTCGAGCGCGAGGTTCTGGCCAATCGCCTTGTGGAATGCCTGCGCGGCGTTGTCCATGAGCTTCTTGAGCGCGTACGCCACGTTGGCCAGCGGGATTAGCTCCATTATCACCGCGAACACAATAACGTATTCCGAATACTGCGGGAACACGCTCTGCATTATGTTGTACGCGAGCACCGCCGAGACCGCGATGAGGACCACGAACACGAGGCTTACCACGCTCCTGCCGCCCTCCTTCACGAAAGTCGTGTAGACGCTCCCTCCGGGCTCGAATTCGGAGAACACCTCGTTGAGGTAAATCGATACGCGCTTGCCCGAGTCCTTTATGCGCTGGGGCACCGCCTTGTAGAGGAGGGCGTCCAGCGCCTTCTCCTGCTGCATGAGTATGCCTCCGGAGAGGGCGGTGAGGAAGACGAGGGCGGAAGTCACGCTGATTATGTCAAAAGGCTCCACTAGCTTGCTCGTCGCTGTTGCGATGAGGAGCGAGAACTCCCCCACCGTGAGCATGAGGAGCCCGGTGCGCACCGCGGACGAACTCCTGTACCCGAGAAGGTACGTGGATATGAACATGGAGAAGAATATCCCGCCGCTCACGAGGACGAAAAGCACCGCGATTACCACGATGTTCTGGAGCATGGAATCCACGCTCACAAGCATCCCTATGGAAAGGAAGAAGAACGCGGAAAAGAGCATGCCGAACTTGGACATGGTGTCCTGCGTCTTCCGGAATCCCTTGATGGGCGAGAGTATGCTGCCCGCGAGGAACGCTCCGATGCTCGGGGCGAGGCCTATGGACTTTGCGAAAAAGCTCAGCA
>JAKANX010000093.1 GCA_021823425.1 Microcaldota archaeon | reverse complement strand
ATGCGAGCGCAATCGCGAGCCCCCGCGCAGCCTTCTGCGAATAGCGGGAGGTGCTGACGAACATGCTCAGTCAGTGCCCGCGGTCTTTGCCACAGGCGGCCTCGTCTTTGTGAGAATCTTCTCCCCGCTTGCCGGGAACGTAAAGTTCTTCTCGTCGCTCACTTCAACGAGTTCTCCTGTTTTCACTACTTTGTACTGACCCATGCGACCACCTAGGCCTTGGAATATTCCTTTATTATGCGGTTGGCGACCTCGCCCACTCCCGTGGTGAGGGTGTACGTGCCTCCTGCGATTTTCGCGTCGCAGGACCTGCACTGCCATATCGCGTTGCTTATGCGCTTGACGTTCTTCTTCCCGCACCTCGGGCACACGTACTTCTCGCGCTTCTGCGCGTCCGCGGCGTCGTAAAGCTTCCTTATCTTGGAACCGTATCTTGGAGTCCTCATTTTTTCACCTTTTCAATCGTCAAAGAGTCCTCTGGGCATCAGAGAACGTATTTCCTTAGCTCTGCACTCTTTTTAAACGCTACGTCAACCGCGTCGAGGACCTCGTCGCGGGTGAAGGCGCCCTTGCCCTTCTGCATCGCGGCTATCTGCCCGTTCTGCGTCGTGGTTATCGTCAGCTTCGCGTCGGCCGCGAGCATCTCCTCTCGGGTCGGGTCGCACAACGTGTGCTGCCCGACTTTCGCGAACGTCGTAGCAATCGGGAGGTGCTTGAGGCCGAGCTTCCCCGAGGTTTCGTTCCTTATGAGCGTCTTGGTGTCCGGGTCGTACTTCGGAATCTTGACGTCCAGCAGCGCGCCTATGGCGGCGAGCGATGCCGAGTCGGTCATGTTTCCGGAGTGGTCCAGCACGTAGATGTCCAGAAAGAGCGCCATCACCTTTCCTTCCTCCAGGAAGAAGTTCTCGGTTATGGAGTTGTCCCCCTCGACTTCGGCGCTGCGGATTCCGCGGTCGGTCACGCGGGCCAGCTCGATTGAGTCCTCGTCCGGAGGGCCCGGCTCGAAGCTCGAGTTGGCCAGCGGGAGGAACTCGCAGTTCACGCTGAACACGCCCTCCTTGGGCCTGTCCGGGAACGGGGTCGCGGTCGCCATCTTGGCTCCGACCAGTATCTGCGTCTTGCCGATTTTCGCTATCGCCGAGCCTTCGGCGGTGTCAATCACTCCCTTCTGCACGCTTATGGGCCTGTACTGGTCCGGCGCGCGGTCGTCCATCCTCTGCCCCTTGTTGAGCATGTCGAGGATGACGCTCCTTTTTATGTCATGCATTACGAGGTCTTTTGCGCTTTCTGCCATTTCAATCACCGTGAATTCAGAGCTTGAGCCCCTCGGACTCCAGCTTCTCGTATCTCTTCGTAATCGCTTCGGTCTGCATCGCGTGGATTTTCTCGCTCGCAGCCATCGCCTTGTCTATCGCGATCGCCAACTCTTCTTTGGTGAGAAGCCCGTCCATCTGGATCAAGAGAAGCTCCTTGCCCCGATTCGATATCGCCATCGGAACGTCCGATTCTCCGAAGTTGTCCTCCTCCTTTCCTAGGTCAAGGACTATCGTGCCGTCCGCCTTCCCTACCGCGACTCCGCAGACCATGTCCCTCATCGGGATTCCCGCGTCCGCGAGCGCCGCAGCCGCGGCCGTGATTGCGCCCACGCGCGTCCCTCCTTCAGCCTGAAGCACGTCTATGAAGATGTCTATCTGGGTCATCGGGTAGAGCTCTGCGACCACTATGTTCTCAAACACTTCCCTTATTACCTTGGAAATCTCTATGCTGCGCCTGTTCGGGCCGCTCCTCCCGTGCTCCTCCTTGGAGGCGAACGGGGACATCGTGTACCTGCACTTGACCAGCGCCTTGTACGGATTGGCCTCGTGCTTGGGTATGCATTCGCGCGGGCCGTAAATTCCCGCGACAATCTTGTTTCCGCCCCACTGGACGAATGCCGAGCCGTCGGCCTCGTTGAGCACGCCGGTCTCTATCCTCAGCGGCCGGAGGTCGTCCGGGCTCCTGCCGTCTATTCTTTTCCCGTTTATTATGAGTTTCTTTTCTTCTGCCATTTTTTCACCTTGTAAACATCTACTGCTTCTTGTTCTGCGCGAGGAAATCGGTCACCTGCTGGGTGAGCCCGGTGGTGTGCGACTGCTTGTCCACCATGTCTATCGCGCGCAGCGCAAGGGGTATGTCCCCTCCGGCGAGGTAGACGTAGCCGTTGTTGCCCACGTAAACCTCGCTTCCCGTGCCCTGCATAATCGCCATGAGCATGCTGTTCTTCTTTCCGATGAGGCGCGGAACCTTCGCGGGCGGGAATTCTATTATCTTGCCCGCGGGAAGCTTGCGCGCGTCTATTAGATCGACGTTTCCGACCTCGTCCACGTCCCTCACCTTCGCGAACATTATCTCGCCCATCGCGAAAGGAACCCTTGTGTCCTTCCCTGAAAGGAAGCCCTCGAACGGAAGGTTCAAGTCCACCTTGTAGCCGTTTCCGCGCACGTACACGACTACGCCGACTATCGCGTCGCCCTGCCTCGGCGTGTAAACGCTCTTTGCGGGCACGAACCGGTTCTCCTCGTCCATGAATCCGACCACGGACGCGTACGTCTTGCCCCCTTCAACCACCGTGTATTCGGTTACGAAGGGCTTGTCGGAGATTTGCTCTCCGGGTATCACTACTTTTCTCATCATTTCACCTTTGGTTTTCAGGGGTGTTCCGCGCCGTCTAGGGCTCCGGAACCAATCGCCCTTTCCAGAAAAAGTACTTTTTTGCCCAGCGGGCTCTCGGTACTTTCGGTTTTTTCGCTTGTTTACGGAATAATTATGGAATAGAGGATATTTAAACCTAATCCAGCCGCATTTTCTGGGAGGCGCCCTTTATCACGAGGCTGAGGTAAAGGTCCAAAAAGAGCCTGCTTATCTCCTTGCGCGAGGTTTCGGGGCGGCCCAAGAACGCCTCGTCCACGGTTTCGCCCATTTCCCGGACGAATTCCCGCCTTCCGAGATTTCCCTCCATGTGGGCCTTGTTCAGGTCCGCGATTTTGCCGAACAGCAGCTCGGTGGCGCGCGGGTCGTGCGTGTAATTTTCCGTGAACTTGCGCATCACTGTCGCTGCCGTTTTCCTGTCGCCTGCCACGTAGAGGGCGGCCTTGTCCAGCACTTTAGAATTGAACGCGTAGGCGTCCTTTTCCTGCTGCGCGGCTTGCATGGGGGGCATTGAATCATGGGAATTTGCGGGGGAACCTTTAAATTTTTAGCAGTAAATAGCTAACGCGGTTGATATGAAAAGGGAAATCATCGTCACGGTAGTGCTAATTGTTTTAGTCGTCGGGCTCGTGCTCGGGATGAAGTTCGCGACAGGAAGCTTTGAGAACAGCGACGCAAAGAAGTTCGTGCTAGAGGACCTGCACAACAAGTTCCCTGCCGCGGACAAGGTGGAAATCGTCTCGTTCGAGCCGAAAACGAACGGCGAGGGCGCGCAGTATTACACGATTAAGGCGAGCGTGAGCGAAGGGCTCGGCACACCCTGCCCGAAGAGGACCAACTATTACTATAATTACCCGGTGCAGAATTTCGTCCCCGCGCCCCCGGAGGCCGTGGTTGACAGCTGCAAGGTCTGCCAGAGCAGGCCGTGCATGATTGCGTTCCCCGAGGAGGCGATAATAGCCAGCCACACCCTGCAGGGCTCGGCATCGGTTCAGGATTACATACTCACGGCGAGGGACGCGACGCCGCAGGTGAACAGAACGTCGTCAGGGTGGAGCGTGCTATGGAATTCCACTTTGAACTATTCGTACATGGTCAGCGTGACCGATGACGGGTACGTTTCCGGAGCGGAGAAAATCTGATTTATCCGTACATCCGCTCCTCTTGCTGTCCTTCCATTCCCAATTTCCAGCCGGTTTTCCTTGCGAGCGCGGAATTTTTCAGCGGGAGCACGATTTCAAGGCCGAGCATTTCCTTTATGCCGTGCATCCCTCCGACGCTGGAGAAATCTATTTTTGGCGCAATAGGCGTGAATTCCGGCGCGTTGTTTCCTTTTCCTCCAGCCGTAAGTAGTCTGCTTTTCTCGTTCTTTTTCGGCGCCGGAACTGCAAGTTGTCCCCATTTTCGCATACTCCCCATAACGCCGGCGACCTTGCCTTCGCTTATGCCGCTTTTTACGATTTCTTCCTTTGATTTTCCGCGCCTTGCCAACAAGTAGGCTTTTTTGCCGTCCTTTCCGTATTTCTGACTTATTTCCGCCAAAGCAAGGACGGCGGTTTTGCCCGGCTGCAGCTTCTCGAAGCCTGCGAAGAAAGGCGAAAATTCCGCAATCATGCGCAAAACCTTCGGGGTTTCGGCTTCGCCCGCATTCAGGTTTATTTTTTGAAGCAGAGTTTCTGCGCCTTCATTGTCCCCTTCGCGGATACTGGCCATGGCAAGGCTGAATACGATATCCTTCCTCTCAGGGCTTTT
>JAKANX010000092.1 GCA_021823425.1 Microcaldota archaeon | reverse complement strand
TCCGATCTGGGCGACGCTCCTTGCTATCGCCGGGTTGTCCCCGCTTATGAGCCTTATGCCCACGCCCAGCCTCTTGGCCGTGCTGAGCGAGTCCTTTACTGCCTTCTTTGGCGGATCGAAGAACGTAACGAAGCCCAGGAATTCCAGGCCCATCTCGTCCTCCTTTCCATAGGATTTCTTAGCGCCTATCCTCTTGTAGGCTACGGCTATCGCGCGGTATCCCTGCTCGCCGAAGCCCCTGAACGTTGCCGAGAGCGACTTCTTGTCCCTCGCGGTGGAAACCGGGATGACCGCCTCCGGGGAGCCCTTGCATATGAGCAGCAGCTCGCCGCCGACATTCGCGACGACGCTCATCCTCCTGCGCTCGTAGTCGAAAGGAATCAGCTGGATGCGCTTATGCCTGGGGCCGCACACGTGCGACGCTATCGCAACGTCTATGGGATTGCCAGTAACCTTGCCGTCATACCTGGCAACCTCCGTGCAAAGCGCGGCATATGCCATGACCTTGTGGTCCGGCTTGCCGTCGGGCCCCACGCAGCCCTTCACCGTGATTGAATTTTCGGTGAGGGTGCCGGTCTTGTCCATGCACAGAACGTCCACATTCCCCAAATCCTCTATCGCGGAGAGGCGCTTGACTATCACGCCGTGCCTGCTCAGCGCGGAGGCGCCCCGGGAGAGCGAGAGCGTTATTATTATCGGAAGCGCCTCGGGGACGAGCCCCACCGCGAGCGCCACCGAGAAAAGGACGGTCTCTATTATGCCCCTGCCCAGAAGCACGTTCACCGCGAATATGAACGCTATGCTGGCGGCTATGACTTTCACCAGGATTCCGCTGAACGCGGTTATGTTCCTCTCAAACGCGCTCTTGCCCTGCGGCTCCTCCAGCAGCGCGGCGGTCTCGCCGAAGAACGTCTTTTCCCCGCTCGCGGTGACCACGCCGATTCCCTCTCCGTTGGAGACCATGGAGCCCGCGAACGCCATGTTCCTCATGTCCTGGGGCTCGGCGGCCGCCTTCTGTGCCGCAATCGCCTTCTTCACAGGGTAGGATTCCCCTGTGAGCACGGCCTCGTCTATGAGGAGGTCGTTGGCTTCCAGGAGGCGCATGTCCGCGGGGACGCGGTCGCCTATCCCGATCCTGACGATGTCGCCAGGAACTAGTTCCGCGACGCGCGCCTCGCGCCATTCCCCGCCCCTCTTGACGGTGCAGCTGAACGAGATCATCTTCTCCAGCTTCTCGGCCGCGCGGTGGGACTTGTACTCCTGCACGAATCCCAGCAGGCAGTTGAGCAGCATGAGCGAGGTGATAACTGCGGCGCTCGCGGGGTCGCCTGAGAAATACGATATTATGGCGGCCGCGAAAAGCACCAGGACCAGGATGCTTGAAAACTGGCTAATCAGGATGCGGAGGGCGCTCACGCCCCCTTTTTTTATCTCGTTCGCTCCGAATTCGCGCGCGCGGGCCTGGGCTTCGGAATCGGTGATGCCGGCTTCGGAGCTCTTGAGGCTGCGGAGCAGCGCCTCCGGCTCCTGCTTCCACGCGTTCCTTGGGAGGTCCATGGGGGCTATTTTCCAGCATATCCTTTTAAGGAATGGGATTTCGTGGCCAGAACGCCACGGCGCGAACCGCCCCGCAACCCATAAATACCCCAAAAGCGCTAATTAGTAAGTTTCTACCCCTATAGGTGATTTCATCTCAGAGCAGCAAAAAATAGTGATAAAAGGTGCAAGGCAGCACAACCTCAAGAACATCAACGTAGAGATGCCCAGGGGCAAAATCACAGTCATTACAGGCCTGTCCGGCTCAGGCAAATCCACGCTCGCTTTTGATACCTTGTACGCGGAGGGACAGAGAAGGTATGTAGAGTCCCTCTCGCCGTACGCCCGCCAGTTCTTGGGAATGATGGGCCAGCCGGACGTGGATTCAATAGAAGGATTATCCCCGGCTATTTCAATTGACCAGAAAACAACCTCAAGAAATCCCCGCTCAACTGTGGGAACAGTCACGGAAATTTACGATTATCTGCGCCTTTTGTATGCGAGGGCTGGGGAGCCGCACTGCCCTATTTGTGGAAGGCTAATCTCAAGCCAGGGAGCGGACCAGATTGTAGCCAGTTTATTCTCTTTATGGAAAGGGGCGAAAGTAGAGATTCTATACCCGATTGCGCGAGGCGACAAGGGAACTTTTGAAAAGGAGCTGGGAAAGCTCAGGGAATTGGGGCTCTACAACGTCTACATAGACAACGAGCAGAACGACCTGAGCGCGGAAATCCCCAAACTGGACAAGAACAAGAAGCACACGATTCAAGTTTTAGTGGACAAGGCCAACTGCACTGGTGAGAACAGGCAGCGGCTGATTGAGGCAGTGGAAACAGGGCTCAAGGAGAACGGGACGATTACCGCGAGGGTAGGCGGAACAGGAAACTCGAAACCGGGAACGGCTGCTGCGGGCGAGGAGAAGCTATTTTCGTCCAAGAATGCCTGCCCCGAGCACAACATTTCACTGGGCGAGATACAGCCAAGGGATTTCTCCTTCAATTCCCCGTTCGGCGCGTGCCCGGAATGCCATGGATTGGGCTTCAAGATGGAGTTCAGCCCGGATTTAATCATCCCGGACAGGGCGAAATCCCTGACAGCGGGCGCGATAGTGTGCTACAAGAGGATAATGGAGGGCGGCTGGCGCATACAGGAAGTCATGAGGGTGGCGAGCCAGTACGATATTGACGTGGAGGCCCCCGTTTCCAAAATTCCAAAGGAGAAGCTGGACGTGCTGCTCTACGGCACCAAGGAGAAGATACAGTTCAAATACGAGGGCAAGAACTCCAAATTCGAGTACGAGAGCGAGTTCGAGGGGATTGTTCCGCAGCTCGAGCGGCTCTACAGCCAGACCGAATCCGAGGCGAGGAGGGAGGAAATTGGCAAGTTCATGAGGGAGAAGACGTGCCCCAAGTGCAAGGGAAAGCGGCTCAAGGACGAGTTCCTGAATGTTTTGGTAGGCAACAAGGGGATAATGGAGGTATGCTTCATGCCGATAGCTGATGCGAGGGCGCACCTGCTGGGAGTGAAGTTCGGGGAGGCGAACAGGAAGATAGCCGCCCCGATTTTGAAGGAAATCAATTCACGGCTGGAATTTTTGGAAAATGTGGGATTGGATTACCTCACGCTGGCGAGGGAGAGCGCCACCCTTTCAGGAGGGGAATCGCAGAGAATACGGCTCGCAACCCAGATTGGCTCAAACCTTACTGGGGTGCTGTACGTGCTGGACGAGCCCTCAATTGGATTGCACCAGAGGGATAATAGGAAGCTGCTCGGGACGCTTAAACGGCTAAGGGACCTCGGGAACACTTTAGTGGTTGTAGAACACGACGAGGAGACGATGAGGGAAGCTGATTACGTAATAGACATGGGCCCGGGAGCTGGAATACACGGAGGGGAAGTGGTCGCAGAGGGCCAGATTAGCGACATCATCAAGTCCAAACGCTCATTGACTGGCGATTTCCTTGCTGGAAGGAGGAAAATTGAGGTTCCCAAGCAAAGGAGGAAGCCGGGCGCGCATCTGAAATTGATTGGGGCAACAGGAAACAATTTGAAGAATATGGATGTGGATTTCCCGCTCGGGGTTCTTACGTGCATTACAGGGGTTTCGGGCTCGGGCAAATCCACATTAATTTCGGAAACGCTCTATCCTGCATTGACCAACAAGCTCAACGGAAGCACTCTGGAGCCTGAGCCGTACAAGGCCTTGGAAGGAGTGCACAATCTGGACAGGATTATTGTGGTGGACCAGAGCCCAATTGGAAGGACTCCGAGATCGAATCCTGCAACTTACGTGGGGTTTTTCGCTCCTGTACGGGATTTGTACGCATCAATACCTGAATCCAGGGCAAGGGGTTACAAGCCCGGAAGGTTTTCCTTCAACGTGGAAGGGGGAAGGTGCGCGAACTGCGAGGGAGACGGGCTGATCAAGATTAGTATGCAGTTTTTGGCTGATGTATACGTAGAATGCGAAGTGTGCAAGGGAAAGAGGTACAACAAGGAGACTTTGGAAATCACTTACAAGGGCAAGAATATTTCAGATGTATTGGAAATGACCGTGGAAGAGTCGTTGAAATTCTTTGAGAATATCCCTTCGGTCAAAGGGAAATTGAAAACCCTTGATGATGTTGGATTGGGATACATCAAATTGGGGCAGCAGGCCACCACACTTTCAGGAGGAGAGGCGCAAAGGGTTAAACTCGCGACTGAACTCTCCAAGAGGGCAACCGGAAGGACGATGTACCTCTTGGACGAGCCTACTACCGGGCTGCATTTTGAGGATGTGCACAAATTATTGCACGTATTGGGAAGGCTCGTGGACCTTGGGAATACAATAGTGGTGATAGAGCACAACTTGGACGTGATTAAGAGTTCGGACTGGATTATTGATTTGGGCCCGGACTGCGGAATCAAGGGAGGGGAAGTTGTTGCCCAGGGAACTCCGGAGCAGGTCGCAAA
>JAKANX010000091.1 GCA_021823425.1 Microcaldota archaeon | reverse complement strand
ACGAGCGGGCTCTGCTCGATGTAGGGCATCAGGAACACCCCCCACGCCCAACCGCCGGGCGTGTTGTTGCCCAACGTCCCGCGGACCATGAATCCCGGCGGGAAATGCGGCCCCCTGAAAAGCTGCAGCGAGACGTCCAGCACGCCGCTGCTGTGTTCGGTGTCCTCGGTGTTGAACCTGTCCACCTCTATCGCGCTGTGCGCCCCCCTCCTCACCGCGATTCTCGCGTTGGGGTCGGTCTTCTTGTCGTGGAAGTCGAACGCGTCGTCCCTCACGACGATATTGTATGCGATCGTCTTCGGGTCCAGATGCGCGTCCCAGAGCGCCTTGTCGCTCTCCTCGGTAAGCTCGGAGCACGTGAAGAACTGCCCGGACTCCATAGAGTATGCCTTCCTCGTCTTGGGGTCGGTGAAAATCATGTCGTCGTTGTAGCAGCTCTTCGACTCGGCCCCGCGCAGCGCGACCTCCCTGCTCAGCTCGCTCGTGAGCGTGGTCGTCTTGCCCGTGAAGCTCGCGCCGCCGACCTTGATGTTGAAATGTTTTTTCTTCCCGGTTCCGGGATCCCTGATTACTACCTCCCCGAGGCCGAAATGCTCCATTATCAGGCCGACGTTGCTCGCGACCCACCCCGCTATTGTCATCACCGTTTTCTTGCCCGCATTCCCGGGATAGTTCGTGCCTTCCACCACTGCGGCGCAGTCGGACTTTGAAATATTTACAGTCTGCTCTGGCGACTTTGGAAGGATTATCATGAACCCATCCGCCACCTGGCCCTCGGTTTTCGGGAAGAAGCTGATCCCTCCTGTAAGTGCGAGATCCGCCTCCGTTTTTGGCAATACAACCTCGAAATTCATCTGCTTGCCATCCTGGTTCCTGCCTGTGGTAATCGTGGCGGTTATGAAATTGTCGTATCCGATTTCCCTCATCTGTGCCTCCACCTGGTCCAGCTTCTCCTCCTTGAGCGATTCACGGTAGTGCGGCGCGAATCTTTTGGTGATGTTGGTTTTCACGCTGGCGCGCCCGTCGCGGAGGTAGTGGATGTCCCTTGCCCCGCTCTCTGCCGCCTCGCGCATAAGGTCCCTCAATTGCTTTTCGCCCAGGTCGCGGTTCGCCTCGGGGATTTTCTCGATTATCGATTTTATCCTGTTCCTCTGCGGCGTGTCCGGATTGAACTTTCCGGCGTCAATCGCCTTTTGGTACATAGGACCGTATTTTTCGCTCATGGTATCCTCCCCCTCGCCCGCGCGGGCGTTTGCTGACGCGGAGCATGGCTTCTGCACGCGCCGTTTCTTTCGATAAATTGTCGTTATTTGGTATATTATAAGGTTGTGATTAGGAAAAAACCGATTGTTATAAAAATAACAAAAATGGGGATAACTTTAATTAAGCTCCGAATGCATACCTGCATAATGCCCAACTGCGCCAGATGCGGCACCGAGACCACCGGGACTTACTGCGACAGCTGCAGCTTCTACGTGAACAACGACCAGTGCTGGCGCTGCCGGATGTACCTCCCGAAGGTGGAGCTGCAGCAGTGGCGCGGCCAGTCGTTCTGCCCCTATTGCATACAGGACATTCGCGAGGACGAGCTCAAGGCGGAGGAGCGGAGGAACGCGCGCTCGCGGATTCCCGGTCCCACGTCCGAGGGAGGAAGGACGCCCGACGAGGCGCCGTTCGGCTCCGGGGTGAAGAACCCGGACTACGAGTGCGACAAGTGCAAGAACGACCTTGACATAGTCTACATCGTCGCGGACCACAAGTTCTGCGAGATCTGCTTCCAGCAGCAAATCAAGACTTGGAAGGACGCGGGGATAAAGACGCCCCCCTACATGAAATTCCGGGCAAAGGAGGGCATGGGCCTGCTCGCCCGGCTAATTAGGCTGCTCAAGGACATGATAAGGGAGGAATGGGAAAAGAGGAGCGGGAAAAGGAAAGGCGACGGGGGGCAGGGCACGGAAAAGAAATAGCTACCTGCAACCTATTTTCTGCTTTATCGCGTCCTTGCCCAGCGGCTGCGAATACGTCCTGTCGTCTATGACCAGCGACGGCGTCGCCGTTATGTTGTAGTAGGACTTGAACGCCTTTATCATGGAAACGTCCTCCACGTCCGCCGGGAACGCGTACACCCTCGCATCAGGGCACTCGGCCCTCACGTCGTCCAGAACCTTGCCCTGCGCGGCGCACGTGGGGCAGTCGCTCTGCGTGCTGTAAAAGAACAGGATCGGCGCGAGCGACGAGTCGTTGCACGCCTGCCCGTACTGCCTGACCATGAGGTAGAATCGCATGTTCGCGAGGAAATACTTCCTGCGCAGCGTCTCGTACTGCCTGAACACCCCGCCCTGGCTCTGCTCCAGCTCCCCGTAGACGTCGTACGTCCGCTGGGCGCTGTCCTCGAGCTGCGTGCGCAGCGCCGAGCACACCGAGGCCGTGTCGTTGTGCGTCTGCAGGAACATGGTGAAGAGGAGCGCGTTCTCCAGCTCGTCCTGGAACGAGTTTATCCTGTCCTCAACCTTGGAATAGTTGTCCGCCTCTATCGCGTACCCCACGTATAGCGAGACCGCGAACAGCACGACCATCGCGAGCGCCGCCTTTGCGAGAATGTCTTTCCTCATTTCCATGTGTAATCACTCCTGTTGACTTCCTTGAAGAAGGTTATGCAATAGAACGCCGAGATGATGAGCCCGTAGAACAGGAAGAACAGCCCTATTATGGGAATTTCGGTGAGTGTGAACTTCTTGTTGCCCATCAAATAGCTCAGGTAGATGACGACGAACCACGGGCTCATGAGCATGAGGCTCATCACGAGCGTGGACATGCTGACCGCGACTATCCCGCCTGTCCCGAATACGAACTGGCCGCCGAGCGCGAGCATGGACCATACGTACTGCGCGGTCCACGAAAGCTGGTTCGCGATTATGTAAAGGAAGGAGAAGCTCAGCGCGACTCCGGAGAGCTCCGCGGAAAACGAGAACGGCAGCACGAACATGGAAAACAGGCCGTATTTCTGGTTGAAGAGCACGTCCTGGTGCTTGCGTATGTTGAAGAATTTTCCCCTGTACCAGCGCACCCTCTGCTTCATCAGGCTGTACACGTCGCCGGGCACTTCCGTGTAGCTGACCGCGTGCGGCGTGTATTCAATGTCGTAGCCGTGCTTGCGCAGCCTCCACGCTATTTCCAGGTCCTCGGTTATGTTCTGCTCGTCGAAGCCGCCGACCTCCTCCAAGACCGCCCTGCGGAAAATTGAAGTGGGCCCCGGCGCCACGGTTATCGCGTCCAGAAAGCGCGCCCCGAGCTGGAAGAACCCGAAGCCCGTCAGGTATTCAATGTCCTGAAGCCTCTTGAGTATGTTGTCCGGGTTCGCGACGCGTATGAAGCACGTGACAACCCCGATATTCTGGTTGTCCATGAGCATGGAAACCCCCTCGCGGAACGCGTTGGGCTCCGGGTAGGAATCGGAATCCACGCACGCGACCACTTCCCCCGTTGCCACCTTTACGGCCGAGTTTATCGCGCTCGCCTTGCCCCTGTTCACGTCCATGAGGATGAGCCTTATCCCCTTTACGCCCTTGAGCATCTCGCGCGAGCCGTCCTTGCTGCCGTCGTCGACCACAAGTATTTCCATTTCGCCCGGGTAATCCGAGCCTCGTATGGAATCTATGCACCCTATTATGGTGGATTTCGAATTGTACGAGGGGATTATCACGGAAAGCCTGGGCAGCGCCCTGTTTTCCGCCCTTTTGACAGCGTCGGATTCCATGTACGCGAGCAGCATCACCAGGGTGAGCGCGAGAGCGAACAGGTTCGGAATCACGATTACCCAGAAGTAGCCCACGCTCTTTATCAGCATGCCGATGATTACCCCTACCGCTATGAGGGTCATGAGTGTGAGAATCGGGCGCGGCTCGCCCTTGAGATACAGGCTCATGGCTGTTTTTCACCGTCCATCTTTAAATATTCACCAATTCCGCCGGCGCTAGAGTATGAGCATCCTGCAGTAGCCGGCCTTCCTGCACTTGCCCATCTTCCCGTACATCTCCCTGACTTTTTCCGCCCTCCCGCTTATGCTGAATGACTGTATGCACATGCCCCCGGCGTGGCTGTGCGTCTCGAAATTTATCAGCGGGGTAAACGCGTGCTTGAGCCTGCCGACCTCCTGCTCCTTTCCGCACGGATAGCTCATGAGCAGCACCGCGTTCACGTTCCCGGAGAGCCTCTCCATCTGCTTGCGCTCGGCGATGTAGCCGCGCAGCGCGACGCGCACGAGCTCGCTCCTGCTCCTGAACTTCTCCTTCCTGGCAATCGCGTCCATCTCCGCCGCGGTGCCCTCGTCAACTGAAATGGATATTATCTCGGACATGCAACCACTGTTAATAAGATAAGCCAGGGCGGTTATTAACCTTCCTTCCGCCCCGAATCGCTACCTCCACAGCGTCTCGGGCACCTTCTTCCTGTAATTGGTGCTGCGCGCGAGCACGAATAGCAGGTCGCTGAGCCTGTTCAGGTAT
>JAKANX010000090.1 GCA_021823425.1 Microcaldota archaeon | reverse complement strand
CAGCTACAATTTTAAAACGTTCAGGATTTCGCGCCCGCGCCGTTCCGGGGGGCGCTTCGGCGGGGCAGGCTTTTTAAGGGTTTTCCCCGATATACCCGCAAGCCAGTGATAACATGCTATCCGAAATAGTCTCCAGTTCCATGAGGAAATACGCGAACAAGCCGTTCCCGTTCATATACGCCGCGCTCATGCGCTTCTTCTCCGTGGTGATAACGGGGTTCGCCGCCCTCGCGATTGTCTTCCTCCTGCTTCTCACGCTAACCACGTTCAACGTTATGGGCTCCTACGGCGTGATAGCCACCGCGGTGGTCGGGCTCGCCGCCCTGCTCTTCTTCGCTTACTTCTGGGCCGCGTACAAGGGCGCCATGATAAGGACGTTCATGAACGCCGAGATAGCGCCCGTGCACCTGCACGACTACCTGGACTACGCCATAGAGAACTCGCCGCGCTACTTCGTGATATTCGCGATAAAGAACGCGGTGCTGCTCCTGTTCAACCTGCCCGTGACGCTTCTTGTAATACTGCTCAAGGTGGACCTCTTCTCGCCGCTGGGCTGGGCGTTCATAGCCCTCCATCTCATAATCTCATTCGCCGTGAAATTCGCATTCTCCTTCACGTACATCGCCGCGGCGGTGAGGGACCTTCCGGCAATAGAGGCCGTGAGGAACGGCCTGCTCTTCGTTGTCAGGAACCCGGTGCGCTCTTTCTCGCTATACCTGCTCTACAGCGTCGTGTGGGCGCTGCTCCTGGTTCCGATCGTGGACCTGTTCGTGCTGGTCTCGCTCTACCCGGTCGTGTACATGGTGATGATAAACTTCTACCGCTCCAAGTCGGTCGGAGGCGCCCCCTCGCCCGGCTACAAGGCCCCTGTGCAGCAGCCGCCCAGGCCCGCAGCGGCGCAGCAGAAGCCCCAGCCCGCAAAAGCGCAGCCTGTGCAGAAGCCAGCCGCGCCCAAGCCCGCGCAGCAGCAGGCGCCGAAGCAGCCCAAGAAGTTCACCTTAGAGTAAAAGGGGCAACGCGCGATATTCGCTCGCCCCTTTTGAACCCGGTCGCCGACGCTTCGACGACCCGCTCTCCACGATATGCGGAGGTGCACAGACGCGCATCAAATCCAGTCGCCTGCGGGCGACTGTCTTTCCGGCACAGCCGGAAATCCACTGATTTGTACTGGCTAACTTTCCTTCCAACTCATCCCTAAGCATATAAATTTTGCAGCCCAAATGGGGTTATGCGCCACGGCATCGCAGCGGCACTCGCGCTTCTCGCGCTTTTCGGTTGCCTAGGCCTGGGTGCCCCGCAGGGAAGCGGCGGCACGAAGAATGCGACGCCTGATTTCACAGCCGACCTAGTTTTGGACAATCCCTCGGATTTGGATTGGAACGTGAGCGAGTTCAACACCTCCGAAATAGACTCCATCGCCGACAGCATGATGTTCGAGAACCAGAACATCACCGTGGTTTACTTCTACAGCAGGGACTGCTCCGCGTGCAAGTACATGGCGAACTGGATCGAGAGCGAGAAAAAGACGTACAACGGCAGCGTGGTCTGGTACGAGTACGACATAGCGACCGCAGACGGCTGGGAGAAATTCCTCGCGCTCGCGTCCGCGTACGGGGTTCCGGCGAACGAGAGCTACGTGCCCATGGTGTTCGTGGGCGGCGACTACTACTGGGGCATAGACGGGATTAGGAACGACCTTCCCGCGAAGATATATTCGTGCAGGGCCGACGGCTGCTACAACCCGTTCGAGATGCTCAAGGGTTGATTTTCACGGGCAAATGAGGGCAGGCATACAAGGAGCTGGAAAAACCGAAGCGCCCAGGCTTGAATATCATTCCGGTGAAGCCGGAAAAGCCCGAGCTGCCGATGAAAAAGCCCCTGGCGAAACGTTCGTTTTCCAGGGCGCGCCCGAAAAATTCAAAAGGATAGGTTCCGGGCTTGAAAAAAAAGGGTACGCGATGGGCAACGGGGTGTGCGCAGGAACGGCGAGGCCGCGGGCACGGTCCCCGCGAATCGGGAAAAATCACGTTTGAAAACTCGGGCAGCGGCCTTTCCAGCCTTTTGGACAGCCTGTTATGAGCTTTTGCGCTCCCCTATGGAGAAAATGTCCATCCCCAGCGCGCCGTCCTTTTCCAGCGACATGTTCACGTAATCGAGAAGGATTTTCTTCACCCTTGCGAACTCCTCCCTGCCCACCACCACGTTCCCTATCGCGTACCGCATGTTCTTGGCGTTGAAGCAGAACATGGAATCAGACACGTTCTCGCAGTTGTGCAAAAAGTAGGAGTCCGAACAGCCGTAACTACCGTCAACCTCAAAACACCGGTTCAGGTCCGTGGAATCGTAGCAGTTGATGCACGAGCTGCTCTGGAGCATGCGCAAATACCCGCCGAAAATCATCTTGGACTTTATCACCGCGCTCGCAAAAGCGGAAAGCGACGATTCGGTCGCGTCCCAGAACGCGTAGACGTTGTTCGCGTTGAAAATCGCCGTCACGTCCACTGCGTTCTCCGCATGGCCCTCGCTGAACTCAAGCGTGAACAGCGCGTTTTTCACGGCGCGCGCAGCGATTTCAGCGAGCGGAGGCATCTCATTGCCCTTCAATTCAATCGCGATTTTCCCGTTTTCCAGCGCCTCTGCCGCAGTAGCCAGCCTTTCCGCAGGTATTTCCCTCACTATGGGGAGGTCCACAGCGTAAGTGGGCGTTCCGTGCGCGCCCCTGACCTTTCTTATCTTGAGCGCATGCCTTGCGAGCCATTTCCCGAACTTCCCCAACCCTGCATGCTCCTTCCCCAGCACCGTTGCGCATGTGGAGCCGAACGCCTTTTCCACCCGAGGAGGAACAGGCCCGTATTCCAGCCGCACCTCCAACCCCTGCCCCGGCGCTACTCCGGTGCGGGAGAGCCCGCCCATTGAGAATATCCTTTTCTTTTTCGCAAGCTCGCCCGCGATTTCCGCAACGAGCTTCGCCTTGAGCTCGTTGTACCTTTCCTTCCCTAATTCCAGATTCCCTATGCAGTTGCTCTTGTTCCTGAGGTTGAAGGCGAACATGCAGTTCGTGCAGCCCGAGCAGTTGAACGCATAATACATGTCCGATGAATTGGTGGTGTAGTAAGTTTCGAACCCGCGCGTGAGGTTCATGCCCTCCACGCACCTCATAGAATGCCTTATGAAAGGGAACGTCGTTACCCCGAAAATCGCCTCTGCCTCGCGCACCTGCGAACAATAGGCGGCGTCCTTCACGTGGTAGTTGTTGTTGCAGAAAATCACGTTCGAGGATTCGACGCAGTTGTCCACGCCCTCGGCGTTGAAGTTCTTCCCGAAAACCTTGTTCCCGCAATAGGCCGCGCGGCCCGAGACCGCATCCAGCAGCGAGTCTATGTCCTTTATCTGGTCAATCCCGAGCGGCCCGATTTTGAGGTCCTGCGCCTCGTCCTGCGATACGAACCTCGCGCCTTTCGGGTAAAGCCCGTTCGAGAGGAGCACCTCCTTTCCGGAAACGGACGATTTCGCAATGGTGTGCGGAAGCAGCATCTCCCTGAAATACGCGTCGAATTCGGAAAGCTCCCCTATTTCTCTTCCAAAAAGCGTTTTGGAGAGCGACTTGAACGACGAATTCACGCGCGCGTATGCGTCCATGCTCCCACTTAGAGCCCGAGGCTCATAATCCCTTCCACTATGCGTTCGGTAATCCGCGCACGCAGCGCATCCAGCGTTCCCTCGCCCCGCCCCTTGTTTACCCGCCCGTCCGCGCCCTCCTTGTCCAGAAGCGGCCTGTAAGCTGAAAATTCCTGCAAGCGAATCACCCTTGAATCAATTGCGGTTTTCAACTATAATAAAATTCTCTGCGAAAAATGGGCTAAAATCATATCTTTATATGATTTTCCTTTCAAAATGCAAAATACATGGAATTCAAGGCAAAGCTGGACAAGGCCGACCGCATAATCCTCTCGGAGTTGGACAGGAACTGCCGCGTCCCGGCGAGCAGGCTCGCAAGGCTCGCGCGAAAATCGCGGCAGAGCGTGGAATACAGGATAAGGCGCCTCGTGGGCGAGGGCATAATAACGAGCTTCAACGCGGCGATAAACCCGCACAAGATGGGCTACAAGATATACAAGCTCTACCTCCAGCTGCGCAACATCCCCGAGCGCCGCAAGGCCCTATTCTCCCACCTGCGCGCATCGGGCTCGGTTTACTGGATGGGCGAGTGCGACGGCGTCTGGGACCTGATATTCGGGGTTTTCTGCGAGTCCGACCGCGCGTTCTACGACCTCAAGAACCGGGTAATCTCGGATTTCGCCGACATAATCGTGCGCAGCGACGGCGACATCTACGTGGACGTGATGCAGTATCCGAAGATGTATTTCACCGGCGAACTGCGGGCGCCGGCGATGTTCGCAGGAACGACGGTGCAGAACGGAATGGACCGGCTGGACCACGCAATCCTCGCTGAAATGGTTAACAACGCGCGCATTCCGCTCACCGAGCTCGCATCAAAGGTGCGCTCCAGCCCGCCCACGGTTTCCGCG
>JAKANX010000089.1 GCA_021823425.1 Microcaldota archaeon | reverse complement strand
AGAACAGCACGATAAACATAACCGTTATACTGTGGAACGCCGGAACCGCCGTCGCTTCCGCCACGTCCATGAACGCAAGCTGCGGCAACCTCACCTGCGGCTACATAGGCGGCCCGTATTCCATTCCAGCCGGTTCCTCCGCGGCAATCGGCCTGAGCATAACCGTTCCCGCAGACGAGCCGACGGGAACAAAACCCGTAACCCTTTACGCCGAGGACGTTTCGGGGGCCAATTCCACTGCTTCCTTCAACGTGGACGTCGCGCCGTCCCTGAACGGCAACTGCACGCTGAACATGGACGGGACGCTCTATCCGGTCCCGGGCCCGATATACAACAACACGGACAGGAACTTCCCGGTGAACGTGACTTCGCCCGGCCTTCACTGCTGGAACGTGACCTGCACCGATTACAGGAACATCACGAACGTTTCGGACACGTGGTGCTTTGAAATCGCGCGCAACATGGACGTCATCCCGCTGAGCCCGCTGGACCTCAGCCTCACAAACATCGCATCCAACCTCTTCATGTGGAAGGCGAAGGGAGATTTCACGACCGGAACCTGCAGCCTCATGATTGACTCCTCGGAAGCCGATTCCAAATCCGCTGCAAACAACACGCCTGTGAATTCCACCCAAGCCCTTTCCGTGGGCGTGCACACGTGGAAGGCCAACTGCACGGACAACGGGACACTGAACGGCTCGTCCGCGCCAAGGACCATAATCTTCTACAACGGCTCAAGGGCGAACGCCTCGCTCACGGTTGGCCTGAACGGCCCTGCGAACGGCGCCCTCCTGAACATAAGCGAGCTTCCGGCAGTTTTCAATTACACCGCGCACGACTCCGTTTATTCAAATGCGCACTGCGCCCTTCTCCTCAACAGCGAGGCAGCTGATTCCGCCACGGTAAATGTGGAAACCCCGTCCACGTTCAGCCGGAGCCCCGCAGTGGGCATCTATCTCTGGAGGGTGGTCTGCGCGGACGACGGAGGCAATTTCAATTCCAGCGAGGAAAGGACGATATTCATAGCAAACGTAACGGACCCGGCGGACACCACTGCCCCCGAAGTCCACCTCGTCGCCCCTGACAACGGGTACACGACCTACGAGCACACCCTTTTCGGCACATTCAACGTCACGGACCCCGACGACCCTGTTCTTTCCTGCACCCTGGCCGTCTACCAGCAGTACGCGACTTTCGCGACCCGGGTATGGGCGGTGAACAGCGGGGACAACTACGTTCCCTTTGACACGCTTGATTCGGGCACCTATTTCTGGAACGTCACCTGCATGGACAAGGGCGGCAACTTCAACAACAGCGAGACCTGGATGTTCGTAATCCTGCCCAAATCAATTGAAGTGCTCGCGCTCTCCCCCGCGGATGCATACACCACCAATGTCACTGCCAATACGCTCTCTTGGATGGCCAGCGGCGACTTCTCTTCCGCCACGTGCGGCCTCGCCGTTGATTCCGCAATCGTGGATTCCAAATCCGCCCTGAACAACTCTGCGCTCAATTCCACCCGCATATTCGGGTACGGCGCGCACACCTGGTACGCGCACTGCTACAACTTCGAGGTTGACGGAAGCAGCGCCCCGAGGACGATATTCATCTACAACGGGAGCGGCCGCACCAACGGGAGCATAAGGGTGTCCCTGAACGGGCCCGCGGACGGAATAAAAGTCAACGTTTCTGAGCTTCCGGCTGCGCTCAATTACACCGTCACGGACAGCAATTTCACCGAAGCGTCCTGCTCATTGTACATTAATTCCCGCGTCGCAGGCACCCGCATAGCCCGGAACGCCTCGGCTGACGCGTTCAATTTCACCGGAAGCGAAGGGGTTTATCTGTGGAGGGTGCAGTGCCTTGATAACGGCGGAAACTCCAATTCCAGCGAGGAGCGCCTTCTTTACATAGCCTACATAAACGACACCGGGGACTCTGTTCCGCCGGTCGTCCACCTCGTGAGCCCGCCGAGCAACTACACGACCACGAGCCACGTGATTACGGGCGTGTTCAACGTGACTGACGACAAGGACGGGATGCTCGCGTGCACGCTCGGAGTGTACCAGCAATACAGCAGGTTCGCAAAGCAGGTGTGGGCGGCGAACAGCACGAACAGGGCCGTGCCCTTTGACACGTTGGACCTTGGATTGTACGTCTGGAACGTCTCCTGCCTGGACAACGGAGGAAACTCGGGCAACAGCGAAACCTGGAATTTCACCATCTACAATGCGACCGGACCCGTGTGCGGGAACGGTTTCTGCGAATCCGGGGAGAGCTGCTCGTCCTGCTCTACGGACTGCGGAAACTGCGGCGGAGGCGGTGGAGGCGGATGCACCTCAAACTCGCAGTGCGGCGAATGCTTCACATGCAGTTCCGGAAGCTGCGCCCAGAACTCCTCTTGTTGCACGATTGACGCCCAGTGCCCCTCCGGAATGGTTTGCACCAACAACACGTGCATCCTTCCTCCCGTGTGCATTAACAACAGCGGCACGTGCGAGCCGGGCTGCACCGCGGCGAACGACAACGACTGCTGCTCCGTTAATTCGGACTGCCCCTCGGGCGAGGTCTGCCAGTCCGGCACGTGCAAGCCTCCCGTGTGCATTAACAACAGCGGCATCTGCGAGCCCGGATGTACGCCTTCCACGGACAACGACTGCTGCTCATCCAATTCCGAGTGCCCCTCAGGAAGGGTTTGCGACGCCGGGACGTGCAAGCCCCCGATCTGCATAAACGATTCCTACTGCAATCCGTTCTGCCCGGCTGGCACCGACCCTGACTGCGGAAGGGGCAACTGCACCACCGTTTCGGATTGCCGCGCGGGCTTTGAGTGCGTGCTCAACAACTGCACCGACTGCACGAGGAACGGCGCGTGCAACACGCTTTGCGCCTACGACCCCGACTGCCCGCCGAGATGCGGGGACAACATGTGCAACGGGGACGAGAACTGCTCCACCTGCCCAGGCGACTGCGGCAACTGCGCCCAGCCGCCTCCGCCGAAGCCTCCGGAACCGGCGAAGACCGGGTGCAGCTACGCGAACCCGCCTTGCGCCGATTGTTTTGCGTGCGTGGACAACTCCTGCGTCGCGATAAGCCGCTCGATTTCGGTAGACGCGCCGCTCGAAGTGCCCATCAACACCATCGTGAAGGCCCTGCTCTACGACGACTCCAACAACAGCGTCGCAAAGGCCTACCTCGCGGTCATCAATCCGCTCAACTCCACGTCCAAGTACATAACGGACGATACGGGCGCGATATTCTATCTTGGAAACACCGCGGGCTTCTACACCTATTCCATGCCCTGCGCGGAACTCAAGCTCACCCGCACGCTCGTCACTTCCGTTTACGACCCGCAGGCGCCCCCGTCCGACAAGAGGCTCATAATTCCGCTCACTGTTAGCGAGCCCAGCACGCTCGACATGCAGGTCGTCAGTTTAGGGCAGCCCATACGCGCGAACGTGGGCACGGATTCGCCCACAGGGCAGAGCGGCAACTCCTCCACCGACAGCGGAGGAAGGTACAGCGACGTGCTGGACACGCCCGGAAAGTACGTGTTCACGATTTCCGCGAGCAACGTGAAGAGCCTAGCCGCGAAACTGCAGCTCACGGCGCTTCCGGCGACGAGCAGCCCGCTCGCGGAGCCGCTCAACTGGATAATTTTGGTGCTGATAGTCGCCGCGATAGCCGGCGCGTTCCTCGCAAGGGGCAGCATAATGAAGCTGTTCCCCAAGAAGCCGCTCGCAACGGTGAAGAGGAAGCCTGAGAAGGCTCAAGTCGGGGAGGAGAGCGTGCTAACTTTCGCGGACGAGAGGGGCAAGGCGCTCGCAAACGTCCGCATTTCCATAATAAGCGAGAAAGGCGAATCGTTCGAGACCAAGACGGACGAGAAGGGAAAAGTGATATTCATACCCTCGGAGGCAGGGAAGTACATGCTTAGCTCGCCGGACATGCAGATTTCCAACCCTGAGCTCAACGTGGAATGAGGTCCGTTCCAGCCATTTTCCCGGCTTTTTTTCCCTTTGCACAAGAAATTTCCCGCAGTAAATATGATGGGCAACTCCCAATCCCCTAGCAGAGGTGGGCTATATGATGAGGAGCCACAGGATGAAGGAAATACGGGGAAAGCCGGCGTGGCTCAAGCCCCGCGCACATACGGTAGCCTTCGGTTTTCAAGGGCATGTCGGGCGGAAAGCCGCTAGCCGGATAGGGAGAACGCGTAGACAATCGCGATTCCTGCCAAGGTCAGGATTATGCCTATTATCTGGTGCGTGCGTATGCTTTCCTTGCCTACTAAGATTCCCAGTATCAAAGCGACTATCGGATAGAATGAAGTTATTGATGAGATTAAGGAGATGTTAGCAGTCTTTAATGCCGTATTGTAGACCATCGTTCCTGCGCTCCAGCCCATTCCCGCGAGGAAAGCCAGTCCGCCTTCATTGCTTAATTGTATCTTCTCTTTCTTCCACAGGATGGTTATCACGGACACTATTATGAAGACGAATGAGATGGAGAACGAAATCTGCTCGCCGCTGTATATTTGAGAGAGGTACTTCATCTGGAACATCGCGGCTCCCCAGAC
>JAKANX010000005.1 GCA_021823425.1 Microcaldota archaeon | reverse complement strand
TTCAGGGTAAGTGCCTTTGTTCAGCCATTTGTAGAAGGCCTTTACCGAGACCTTGAGACTAGGGCTTCTGTACTCCTTCCAATGCTCGAAAAAGTCGATCATATCGCCCTTTGTGAGCGTTTTGAAGGGTTTTCCATTGAAATGCTTCGCCAGTTTCACGAGGCAGAACAGGTACATGTACCTAGAGCCGTCAACCATCCCCAGGGCCGTTTTCTCGCGCTCAAAACTGAGCAAAAGGCGCCTATTCTCGGTCCCTACATTCTCCCAATTCCGTTCGTTTTCAAAGAACCTTTTTGGGGTTCTTCCGTCGCTTACAATCATGGCCAGCCTGTCTACTCGAAGTACTATTTATAGCTTGCCGAGCTGATTGACGAACTCTAGTTAGACTGGCACTCAGGCACGTTTCCGCGGAAACGAATTTCCCTAGGAAATCTACTGTTTCACTGCGGAAATGAGGTGTAAAATTTATTCCAGTCAATTGACGGGTGAATTAAGCGGAAAATTCGTCAATAACCTAAGCGTTTAGGGCGCTCAGGCTAATGAATTCTAGTCAGTCCGCACGTCGCTCGTCATCGCGCCCCGCGTGGCCAATCCACGGCAGACCAGGAAAACAGTCATACAAAGAGCGGTTTCCAGTTGTCCGTTTCGAGTTTCGCTCGGTCCGAAACAGGAAACCCTAGACAGGAAACCGCAGAATTGATGCATGGTTTTCAAAGTTCTGCCTTTGTGTGGCTTAGGCAGGTTGCTCAGTGATCACTTCCCTCATCACGATTCCATTTCGCGACGACACTTTATTATCGTTTGTCCGCGCCCCCTTAGGTAGTTTTTTATACTTATTCGGGCATTAGTTTAGTGCTAATTCGGTGGGAAAATATGGGCACAACTAATTTGACTGCTAAGGGCGTTGAAGTGCTCCCTGCCGTGCTGGTCAAGACGAGGGAAGAGCTCATAAGCGCGATAAGCAGGGTCACCCCCTACGTCAAGACGATCCACATAGACGTGATGGACAACGAGTTCGTCCCCAACCTCACCGTAGGGCTCGACGCCCTCAAGCCCCTGCCGCAAGGCGTGAAATACGAATTCCACTGGATGGTGAAGAACCCTGAGAAATGGATAAGGGAAATAAAGGGCCCGAACATCCACCTCGTGCACATTGAGACGATAAACGCAAACTGGGAGCTCATCAAGAAGGAAGTGAAGGAGGCGCACGGCAAATTGGGTTTGGCGATAAACCCCGAAACCCCGCTGGAAAAAATACTACCGTACGCGAAGGACGTCGAGCGCATCCTGGTTATGTCGGTGCATCCCGGCTTTTCCGGGCAGAAATACATAAAGGAAGTGGAGGAAAAAATCTCATTTTTAAGGGGAAGGTTCCCGTCGCTGAGCATCGAGATAGACGGCGGGATAAACTCCGAAACCGCCGCTTCCGCGATAAGGGCGGGAGTGGACAAGATTGCGGCCGCGAGCGCGATATTTTCCGCGGAGAACGTAGGTGAAGCAATCGAGAAGCTGAAAAAGGCCGGTGCCCATGCGCAATAAAATCACCAACATCAAGCAGCTGCACCTTGTCGCGAACACGATAAGGCAGGACGTGATACGGATGCTGCACGCCGCAAAGAGCGGCCACTCCGCAGGCTCGATTGGCCTAGTGGACATATTCACGGCGCTTTATTTCAACGTCCTCTACCATGACCCCAAGAACCCGGAATGGCCCGAGCGCGACCGCATCATACTTTCAAACGGGCACACCTGCCCGGTGCTTTACGCGTCTTTGGCGAACGCGGGCTATTTTCCCAAGGAGGAATTGATGACGCTCAGGAAGCTGGGCTCGCGGCTGCAGGGGCACCCGCACAGGGGCACGCTTCCCGGAATAGAGAATTCCTCCGGGCCGCTCGCGCAGGGGCTTTCGCAGGCCGTGGGAATGGCCATAGTCTCCAAGGCTGAAAAGAAGAAATGGCGCGTCTACTGCATCACGAGCGACGGGGAGCAGCAGGAGGGCCAGACATGGGAGGCCGTGATGCTCGCAGCCAAGTACAAGCTCGGCAACCTAACGGCGATAATGGACCGCAACAACATCCAGATTGACGGCTTTACGGAGGACGTGATGCCGCTCGAGCCCCTGGAGGAGAAATACAGGGCGTTCGGCTGGCACGTGATTGAGGTGGACGGCCACAACATACAGAAGATTATTGAGGCGTGCGAGGAGAGCAGGGCCATTTACGAGAAACCGACGATGATTATAGCGCATACCATCCCCGGAAAGGGAATCCCGTTCATGGAATTCCTCACAGAATGGCACGGCAAGACGCCGAGCAACGAGGAGAAGGAGAAGGCGATGGAAATCCTGCTGGAGAGCAGGAAGGAAATAGAGGACGGCCAGTGATTGAAATGCTGAACCAGGACATGCACCTAGACATGAACGGAAAGCCCGCATCCTTGCGCGACGGCTTCGGAAAGGCCCTGCTGGAGCTGGGCGAGAAGGACCCCAACCTGTGGGTGCTCACCGCCGACGTCGCCGAGTCCACGCGGGTGCACTGGTTCGCCGAGAAATTCCCCAAGAGGTTCGTGCAGGTCGGGATTGCGGAGCAGAACATGGCCTCGGTCGCGTCCGGCATAGCCGCGTGCGGCAAGACGGCGGTCATTTCGGCGTTCGGAGCGTTCAACCCCGGAAGGAACTTCGACCAGATACGCGTTTCTATATGCTACAACGACTCGAAAGTGATAGTGCACGGGTCGCACACCGGAATCACCGTTGGCCCGGACGGCGCATCGCACCAGATTCTGGAGGACATAGCGATGATGCGCACGCTCCCGAACATGGTCGTGCTCGTGCCCGCGGACGCGGAGGAGGCCAAAAAGGCGACCTGCGCGGCGCACGCGTCCACTCATCCCGCATACATCCGCACCGGAAGGGAGAAATTCCCCTCATTCACCACCGAGAAGACGCCCTTTGAAATAGGGAAGGCGAACGCGCTCCGCGACGGGAAGGACATAGCTATTTTCGCGTGCGGGGTGGAGGTTTACCAGTCCATGAAGGCCGCGGAGCTTCTTGAAAAGGACGGGATAAGCGCTGCAGTGATAAACGTGCACACGATAAAGCCAATAGACCGCGAGACCATAGTGAAATACGCCAAGAAATGCGGGCTCGCGCTCTCTGTGGAGGAGCACCAGGTGCACGGCGGTCTCGGCTCGGCTGTCGCGGAAGTGCTATGCGAGGAAGACGGGGTCCCGCTGAGGAGGCACGGAATTTACGACACGTTCGCGGAATCCGGCGAGGCTCCGGAGCTGATGAGGAAATACAATCTGGACGCCCAGGGGATTTATGAAACTGCGAAGGAGGCAATCGCGTATTACAAGAAGTGAGGGTGGGCATAATGAAATTCTTCATGGACACTGCAAACGTTGAAGCGATAAGGAAGTATGCCGCCCTCGGGATGGTGGACGGCATAACCACAAACCCGACAATAATCGCGCGCTCCGGAAGGAACCACGAGCAGGTTATACGGGACATAAGCGCGGCGATTGCCGGCCCGGTCAGCGTGGAGGGGATAGGGCAGACCGCCGAGGAAATAGTGAAAGAGGCCGAGGTATTTTCCAAGTGGGGCAACAACATAGTGATAAAGGTCGCGATGAACGAGGAAGGGCTGCGCGCGGTCCGCATCCTTTCGGGAAAAGGTCTCAAGACCAACGTTACGCTTGTTTTCTCCGCATCCCAGGCGCTGCTCGCGGCCAAGGCGGGCGCGACGTACGTTTCGCCGTTCGTCGGAAGGCTTGACGACGCCGGGGTGGATGGGATGCAGCTAATTCGGGACATAATGGATATTTACAAGAATTACGGGTTCAAGACCGAAGTGATTGTGGCCTCGGTGAGAAGCACCAAGCACGTGGAGGAGGCAGCGAAAGCGGGCGCCCACATAGCCACCATACCCGACAAGGTGTTCGCCGAGATGTGGAAGCACCCCCTCACGGACAAGGGCATAGCGCAGTTCCTTGACGACCACGCCAGGTCCAAGTCCAACAAGTAGTGCCCTGTTTTAATTTTTTCCGTCCATATATTGCCGACTAATTATGCTGGCATCAATTTCCCTTGAAAACTGGCGTTCCCACGAGAAGACCGAGATGAAGTTCCGCATGGGGACCAACCTCTTGGTGGGAATAATGGGCTCCGGGAAAAGCTCTGTACTCGACGCGGCGTGCTTCGCCCTTTTCGGAACGTTCCCGGCGCTCGAGCGCCGCAGGCTCTCCTTGTCGGACGTGGTGAGGCACGGCAAGGATTGCGCGAAAGTGAGCCTCGCGCTGGACTGGAAGGGCGAGCAATACGAAATAATCCGCACAATTTCCCTGGACAGGAAAGGGCGGGCAACGGGAGAAGGAGAGGTGCGCAAGGCAGGAAAGCTGGTGGAAAAGGGCCAGTCCGCCGCGACCAAGTACGTGGAGCACCTCCTTTCGGCGGATTACGATTTGTTCAGCCGCGCGATTTATTCCGAGCAGAACAGGATAGACCATTTCCTGAACATAGACCCTGCAAAACGGAAATCCGAGATGGACGAGCTTTTGGGCCTGGACAGGTTTGAAACGGCGAGGGGAAACGCGGTGACGCTGATAAATCGGGCAAGGAGCGGCCGCACCGCGCTGGAAGGCAAGTTCAGCAGGCAGAGGCTCGAGGAAATTAGGAAGAAGGAGCTGGAGGCTTCCGCAAGGTGCGCAACGCTGGAATCCTCGGGGAAAACCCTTTCTGAAAATTTGGAAAAATACAATTCGGTTTACAAGGATTCGAATTCCGCCTTTTCGCAGATGCGGGCTAAGAAGGAGAAGGCTGATTCGCTCAAGGAAACGATGTCCAAGGCAAGAGGGGCAATCGGGGAGCTCAAGCAGGCTCTCGCAGGGAAGGAAGCAGGCACGGACGCCTTGGCAAGGCTCAAGGAGGCCAAATCAGCCGCGGAAAAAGCGCTCGCGGATTCGCGCGCGGCGCTTCTCAAAGCCGAGGCGTCGCAGAACGCCATTTCAAGGGAAAGCGGCGCAGCGGAGAGCAGGCTCGAGGCCGCAAAGGCGGCCAAAGCCGGCCTGGATGCCGCTGAAAATGAGCTGTCCTCCCTATTGGGCGGAAAAACTCCTGACTCACTGGCAGCGGAAAAAGCAAATTCTGAAAAGGATGCGCTCTCCCTTTCCGCATCCTGCAAGTCACTTTCCAACGAGATAGCGAAGCTTGAGGAGGGAATGAGGGCGATGAGGCCCGGGCTCTCGCGCTGCCCTGTGTGCAGGTGCAGCCTCAACCAAGAGGGAATAGGGCACGTGCTTGAGGAATACAGGAACGAGATTTCAAGAAAGAACTCGGAATTAAATTCCTCAAAGCTCGTTTTGGAGCAGAAGTCCAAAACGCTCCTGCTTCTCGAATCTGCGCTGCGCAAGTGCGACATGGTTTCTCAGAGGCGCAGGCTATTGGAAAAGGAAGCGTCCGCGCTTCCCGAACTGCTCGCAAAAGTCCCGAAGATGAAGGAGGAATCGTCCAAGGCAGCAGCGCTCGCGCAGGCAGGAAGGCTGGATGCCGAGAAAGCCGCAGCTGCGTTGGCCAAACTGGCGCAGGAATGCAAAATCCACGAGGAGCTGCTCTCAAGGAGGGAGCGGCTCGCGCAGATGGAATCCTCGCTTGCAAAAAGCTCGGCCGAGCTGGATTCCCTCTTATTCAACGAAAGGGATTTCGATAATGCGCGCAGGGGTTTGGAGGAAATGCGCCTCTCCTGCGAGCGCACTTCATCAGAGCTTAATTCCGTGAATGCGCAGCTCAGGGACGCGAGGGAATTCCTCGGACTCGCGGCTTCCGAGCGCTCGGAAATGGAGGCAATTGAAAAGGAGGCTTCGCGGCTCCTGAAGCTGGAGGAGGAATTGGCGATATACAGGAATGCGCTGCTGGAAACCCAGGCCGCGCTGCGCCAGGAAGTGATAGAGGCTATAAATTCGGCGATGAACGGGATTTGGCAGCTCGTTTACCCTTACAGGGACTATCGCGGCCTCCGCCTGGCAGCTGACGAGAAGGGATACGCGTTTGAGATTTACGATTCGGAGTGGAGGCCAGCCGAGCTCGCGAGCGGTGGAGAAAGGGCGAGCATAGCGCTCGCGTTCAGGATTGCGCTCGCCTCTGTCCTTACGCCGAACATGAGCCTGCTCGTCCTTGACGAGCCCACGCACAACCTTGACAAGGAGGCGGTAGCGGTGTTGGCCCACGCCCTGCAGGACAACCTTCCTGAATTGGTGGAGCAGAGCTTCATAATAACGCACGACGAGGGCCTGATGGGCTCGGAATTCGCGAGCACCTACCGCCTTGGAAGGGACAAGGGCGCAAGCTCCGGCACCATAGTTGAAGAGGTTTGAATTGAAATTAGGAAAAGAGGAAAAAACTACTTCCTGAGCACGCTCTCCTCTATCTTCTCCAGCACGTGCACGTCGCCTTCGCCCTCGACCCCGTTCTCCTTGGCCCACTGGGAATATTCCTTCTTCATGGCGCCGAACGAGAGCGCGATTCCGTAGACGACGTCGCCCTTCTGGGCGATTCCGCTCCTAACCATCACCTTGAGGTCGCCTATGAAGTTGTCAACCTTCCTAGCGCCGCCGAACTTCACCAGCGCGCTCGTGTTCCCGAGCACTATCTTCTTCTTGGTCACTATGACGTCGAGCGGGTTGAAGTTCCTGAGCGCGTAGCCCTGCTTGTAGAGCTTCATGAGCTCGCCCATTATGAGGTCCGCGAACCTGCTCTTCTCCGCCTGCTTCATCGCGGCTATGGAGAATTCCTTGAGCCCGAGGCGCTTGTCCATGGACCACGCCTCCCCGTCTACCTTGGAAATGGTGTATGTGTTGCCCTTGGCAGTCCTGAAATAGCCGATTACGCCGAGTATGGACGCCTTTATTTTTCCGCTCGTCTTCATGAGCTCGCGCGCCACGTCCTCGCTGGTCTTCCTGATGATGTAGGTCCTGCCCCCTATCTTGAACGAGCCCGCGTCCGCGCCGTCGCTCACCTTTATGCGGTGCACGTTCTCAAGGCTCTCGTCCTTGCCCCTAAAGCTCATGAACTGTATCCTAATCTGCTCGCCGCCCAGCACGCTCCACTCGTATTCCACGGTGACGCTGCTGCCGTGCTTCTTCACTATCGTGCGCAGCGGAACCTCCTTTGCAAATGGCGGCAGCTCGTGCTCCTCGGGCTTGTTGAACTTGCCCGCCTTGAGCTCCTGATGAGTTTCCGTTGTGTTGTATTCGAATTGAGCCATTTGCCCACCTTTTATACATTATTTATAACAAATGGTGTTTAAATACCTGACTGTTCCCTTGCTCCCACTCGCTCCATGATATCATGCATATTATGCCCCAAAAACTATTTTAACCTAAGTCCCACAAATTGCCCGGCTTCCCCCTTAATAAGCCTATTCAAAGAAGCTGCCGAGGCTCTTCTGCTTGCCCTTGTTCTTCAACTCGTCCTCGTCGTAGCCCAGCTCCTTCAATATCTTCATCACCGCCGGCATAACCTGGTTGTTGATGTAGTAGTCCGGGTCGTAATCCTTGGCGTGTTCCGCCATCTCGGCCTTCTCGGAAATCGTCTTGCCGCTTTTGGTAATCACGTATGCAATCACGCTGCCCTTTTCCACCTGCATTCCCCTTGCCTGCGCCTTTTTCGCAGCGGCGAGCTCAGGGCTCACTATATCATAATCCTCGGGCCTCTTGGTCAGTTGGGTGTAAATGGTCAGCTCTTCAATGGGCACCTTGCCCCCCTTTAGCCTCTCCACAGTCTCCTTCACTATCTTCACTGCCTTGTCCTTGCTGCCTTCCCTCAGGATTGCCTGCAGCACCCCGAATTGGGTGTCCTTTGCGACGCTGCTCCAGTCCCTGCGCACCAGCTCGAAGCCCCTTATCTTTATGCTGCCGTCCTCTGCCAGCATCGCGTACTTCTTCTTCGCGCCCTTCTCGGCCTCCTGCTTCTTGGAAACGAAGACCCCGCGCGTGTAGAAATTCTCCAGCTCTAGCTCCATCTTCTCCGGCAGGTTTTTGTTTATCTCCTCCAGGAACGCGAGCGCCTCCTTCTTGCCCCGGCTGCCCAATAGCAAAAAGAGCGAGTCCGTGTCCGCGTAAAGCACCCTGAATCCCTTTGCCTCTGCCTTTGCTGCAGCGTCGTGGATGTGCATCCGGCCCCACGCGGTCACGCTCTCTGCGCACGAGCGGTTGTACCAGCGCGAGCGCGCGTAGCCCAAGTATCCGTAGAACGAATTTGCAAGAATCTTGAGCGCGTGGCTCCTCGCGTAAAGCCTCCTGTATTCCGGGCTTTCCTTGTCCCCTGTTTTTAGCCTCTTCTTGAGCCCAGCTCGTAAATCCAGCAGCCGCTCTAGGCTCGCGGGAATGACGCCCTTCTCCCCTTTGAGGAATTTTGCGCCCGTCGGAGATGTGGATACTTCCCCCTCGGTTCCCTCCTTCACAAGCTTGGACGGGTCAATATTGTACGAAATTATTATCGAGGGATACAGCCCCCGGAAATCGAACACCGCTATGTTGTCGTAAATCCCGGGCTCGGGAAGCTTGACGAACGCGCCCTCTATAGGATTTTTCTGCCGCTCGATAGCCTCTGCCTCGCCCGGCTTTGAAGGGATAATTTCACCTCTCCTGACGGATTCCTGCATGAGCAGGCTTTCCACGAGCTGGCCGCTCGTCGAAAGCGAGGTGTCGAAAAGGGGCATGCACGTGAGCTTGCTCAATTCCAGCAGCAGCGGGAGTATGTTCTCGCCCAGCTCGTAGGTGACTTCGGAATCCCCGAGGGAGTATTCGGCCAGCTCGTCCAAGTCTCCCTTGTCCCACATGTCCCAGATGTCCAGCCGCTTTACCATCTTCTTTTTCTTTCCGGTCATTTCCTCGTAAATCTTTTCCAGCGTGAACTCCTGCGCCTTTATCAGCCCTATGAATCCGAAGAACCGCGCAGCGGGGTAGAGGTCTATGTGCATCCTGCCTGTTATTTTCGCGCCGTTCACCATTCCCTTCTTGATTTTCCTGAAAGATGTTCCGTCGCGCCCGATTGCCAGCGCGGTCTTCTGCACCTGCGCCCTCGCCTCCAAGTAAGGGAGATCGAAGTTGCTGGAGTTGTATCCGTATATTATGTCAGGGTCAATCTCTGCGAGCTTTTTGCAAAAGCCATCGAGCATCCCCTTCTCGTCCTGTTCCATGCGCACGAACGGCTTGGAATTCGGCTTGTAGGTGAACACTCCCTTGTCGCTGCCTCCGTCCGCGTAGCTTATCATCACCGCAGGGTCCTTCCTCTCTCGCGGCGCGCCGAGCGGGTTGTAGGTCTCTATGTCGAACGCGAGCCTGCCCAGCTTCACTTGGGCCTCCAGTTTCTCGTCCTCCCAGATTTTGATGAATTTTTTTACCTCCCTTCCCTCGCGCTCATACTCAAGTATTGCAAAAGGCGTGATGTCGAAGTCCAGCATGAACCTCTTTGAATACTGTATTCCGTGCTCGTAGCACTTGAAGGGAATCGCCTGCCTCAGCACGACCACGTCCGCGGGCTTCTGGCAATAAATCTTGATGAGCTGCCTCTTTTCCCCGCGGAGGACTTTCTCCACTGCTTCCGTGCGCTTCACCTTGACGAGCTCGCCCCCTTTTGAAATCGCGAGCCCCGCAATCTCCGCCTCCTTTCCGGGCGCGTCGCAGTAGAAATATGGGTCGTAAGGGTAAAGCAGCCTAGTCGCCTTCTTCCCCTTCACAAGGAGCCTCGCGTAGGTCTTTCCGTTCCTGAATGTGTAATCGGCGTCCAAAAAGACGGCCTTGCGCCTCGCCATGTTATGGATTGGCTATCAAGGTTTAAAAGAATGGATTGCCCGGGGCTATTTCTTCTCCCTGAGCGCGGTCTCCTTGTCCACGAGCTCGTCGAGAACGTCGGTGGGGATGAACCTCCTGCCCGCAATCTTCACGTGCGGTATCCTGTTGCGGTCCAGCCTCCTCTCGAACGCGTTCCTCTTTATCCCGATTCCGGACTTGTGGAGCTGCGAAATCGCCTGGCTCACCGTGTAATACGACTTTGCCACGTGCGTCAGCGCGTCCACTGCGTCGCGGGGAATGAGCCTCTTGGTCCCGATTTTCACCGAAGGGATGGACTGCTTCTCCACCCTCCCTATGAACGCCCGGTAATTGATTTTCGCGTTGAATTTCTTGTAAGTCTCAAATGCGTCCTTCACCGAATAGAAGTCGTCCCTTATGTTCATCATGGTGTTGAGCGCGTCCATCGGGATGTACCTCTTCTTCCCGATTTTCACGGACGTTATGGTGCCCCTCTCCACGCGGCCGCCGAACGCGCGGAAGGAAATGTCGAAGCCGTTCTGCCTCAGGAGCTCGTACGCGCTCTGGATGGTGTACATGCCCTTCTTCTCCAATACGTCGTCGTTCAATTCCTTCTTCTGGTAAAGCTTCTGGGCCTCGTTGTAGACGTTGGCCAATGAGGATGATATCGAACTCTGCCTGTTCTCGTAGCCGTCCTTTATCTTGTTCAGGTTTATCGTCTTGAGCTTGTCTACGTACTCGTCGTCAATTTCCCGGTCAATTATGATTTTTTTCCCGCGCGGCATGCCAATCACCATTTGCGAACGTCGGAGCGCCCTGCAAACTTTACACATTTTTACATTATCGCTGATATATAATTATGAGGTTCATATTTATAAGCATTTCTAGGGTGCCGAGAGCCTTTCACGAATGTAGCTGGCCCCAATTAGCACGATTATTATGAGGACTCCCACTCCGATTATGTGCACGGGCCCGATTGCGAATCCCTCGCCCTGCTGCTGCCCGTTGTCGCTTGTCTGGTTTCCGGTGGCGTTCCCGCCCGTTCCCGTGCTCCCGTTCACGTACGTGACCGGGAAATACGCGTTCACGCTCCTGATGTTGCCCTCGTTGTCCTTTGCCTCTATCACGAGCTGCACCACGCCCTCGCGGTCCACGCTTCCGATTAGCGCCTCGTATCCGTCCTTGGCCTTCACGTACACCGGGGCGTAATACTCCACGCCCTCGAATGAATATCGCACCTTTATCCCGTCGGGCGCAAGCCCGCTCGCGCGCACGCCCTGGTCCACGACGTTCATGTCCAAGAATATGCTGCCCTCCTCGTCGCGCGCCTTGAGGTTCGTTATTCCCGGCGCGTGCACGTCGTACACGATGTAATAGTCCTTCTGTATCGCCAAATCGGCGTCCGTCTCCTTCTTCACCCCGCGATAAAGGGAGGTGATGAGCGGCTTCGCCGTCAACAGCTTTTTCACGCTCGCAAATCCGTTTGCGTCGCTCTGCAGGCTCATGTCGCCAATAGATATGTCGGCCACCAGCGGCGTGTTCTGGTCGTCCACGACGTAAACGTTCAGGTCGTAAACTCCGGTCTGGTAAAGATAATCGGTGTCGTTTGCAATCACGATTTGGCGGGCGGCCGAGCCCTGCCCGTACACGAGCGTCACGTTCACCGTGCCCGAGCCAAGGAGAATAGTCGCCTTGCCCTCGCTGTCCGCGGTGACCTTGCTGTTCCTCACCGTTATTATTGCGCCGGAGAGCACGTTCCCGAACTGGTCCTCGGCATTGACGTTCAGCCGATAGACGTCAAGCTGCATCGTTATCACCGGAGGATGCGTTCCCACGGTGATTTTCTTTTCCAGCCTCTTGTTGTCGTAAGTCGCAATCACGGTGTAGGTGCAGTCCACGCGCTCCTGCACGAACTCCTGGTTCCTGAAAATTATCGTTATCATTCCGTTCGAATCGGTGATGCGCGGCGCGGTTATCGTGTTCCCCTTTCCGGTGGTCTGGTCCACCTGATACACTATCTGCACGGTGGCGTTCGCTATGGGCCTCAGGTTTCCGTCAAGCACCTGCACTGCCGCGGTCTCCTCGTATCCCGCGGTGCACGTATTGGTGGCCGCAAAGGAGAATGCGAGCGCGAGCAGCAGGAGGAAAATCGCCTTTCTCATCGTTTCACGGTGTTAGATATCAGATGAAAATTTAAAAAGGCGCGCGGCGCATTCCGCAAGAAATGTGGGATTTTGTGATAATGTTTTATAAACGTTTCCAAGCATAGTTACCGCTACCAAAAAATAAGAGGTGAAAGTTGTGAACGCAACCAAAGGGTGTTTGGAAATCCAGTAGCGGACAGTACTCGGCTAGTTTTAAGTCTAAATCTAAAAGAAGGAAGGGAAGGCCTGTTTCCGTAAGAAATTGCGAAGTCCAGAAAATGCGCGAGTTGTACCTCCGGGAGAGGTATTCGTTGCGCGAGCTCGCCGCGATGTTCAAGGTATCCCGGATGACGGTGTGGAGGGCCGTATGGACAGGCTTCGAGTTCCCTGTTTCCAGTTTCGGGTTCCGGAACGCTGAACGCGGAACAGGGAACGTTTTCTGGGTGCGCGCATGAACGGCCACGCATTGGTTCCCAAAGGAACGGAAAAATCCGCTTCCCATCAGGCTAATCGCCTCGCGGGGCGCGAGTGCGGGCTTTCGCCTGCGCAAGAAAGGATGGAAGAAGTCCTGCGGAAATTCTCGCACGAGGACTACCTCCTGATGGTCGAAGCTGGCGGGCTTCCGCGCCATCCGTTCGCTGCATTCAGCGAGCAGAGCGCGGGCAGGGAATACGGCTATCTGCTCAACCGACCCATGCACCCGGACGAGGCGATGCTCCTCCTAGACACCGCTACGCTAAGGTGCTATTCCTACGTAGCGTTGTGCAAGGACGGGCGTTCAGGCCGCAGCGCCGCGCTGGCGCGCAAACTGAATCCGCAAGCCGAGCTTTCATCGCTGCTGGAACAGAAGAAAGGGGTTGAGATGCACACGGACTATCCGTACGAGGCCGTCTATTCTTCAGCAGGGAAAACTTTGGTGGGATTCGACGGCAGGCCCGAGGGCGACCTGCTGGACCCGGCGCGCTGCGTGTTCGTGCGCGTGGACAAGAGCAGGGTCCCGGAGGGCACGAGCCCGGAAGCGTTCGTGGAAAAAGCCGTGCGCGCTGAAATGGGCTCACTCTGAAGGCTGGGGCGCGCACTCCTCTTTCTGCACGACCGCGAACGAGGCCGCCTTTTCCTTTTCATCCAGCCGGATTATGCGCACGCCCTGCGTGTTCCTCCCTATTACGCGGATGTCCTTCACTGGCGAGCGTATGGTCTGGCCCTTGGAGCTTATCACGATTACTTCGTCGTTGTCGTCCACCGCCTTGACGCCCACGACCTTTCCGGTCTTGTCAGTGCAGTCTATGTTCGTCACTCCCATCCCTCCGCGCGCCTGCACCCTGTACTCGGAGAATTCGGTGCGCTTCCCGTATCCGTTCTCGGTAATCGTGAGCACGTGGGGCTTCTCGCAAATCGTGGCTCCGATTACCTCGTCCTTCTCGCGCAGCCTGATTCCGATTACGCCCTGCCCGGTCCTGCCCAGCTCGCGGGCGTCGTTCTCGTTGAACCTTATCGCGTATCCGTCGCGCGTGGCGATGAACACCTCCCTGTTCCCGTCCGTCTTCTTCACGTCAATTAGCGAGTCGTTCTCCTTGAGCGTTATCGCAATAACTCCTCCTTTGCGCGGGTTCGCGAACGCGTCCGCGCCGATTCTCTTCACAATCCCGTTCCTTGTAATCATCACGAGGAACTCCTTGTCCGAGAACGCCTCCATGCCTATCCACGCGGTAATCTTCTCGTCCTTGAGTTCCAGCATGTTCACTATGGGTTTTCCGCTCGCGTACCTTCCGGCCTCCGGGATGTTGTAAGCCTTGAGCCAGTGCACCCTTCCCTTGTCCGTGAAGAACAGTATGTAATTGTGCGTCCTCGTAACTACGACGTCCTCTACGAAGTCCTCCTCCTTGGTTTCCGTACCGACTACTCCCTTTCCTCCGCGCCTCTGCGTCCTGTATTCCTGCAACAGAACGCGTTTCACGTATCCCTTGTGGCTTATGAACACGACCACTTCCTCGTTCGGGATGAGGTCCTCCACGGTGCGCTCGTCCATGCTCTCCTCAATTGCCGTCCTCCTCGCGTCCGCGTACCTCTTGCGCACGTCCAGCAGCTCCTCCTTTATGATTGCGAGTATTTTCATCTCGTCCGCGAGCACGCCCTCCAGCCAAGCGATGGTCTTTTTCAGCTCCGCAAGCTCGGTCTCAATCTTCTCCCTCTCCAACCCGGTGAGCGCGCGCAGCTTCATCTCCACTATCGCGTCCGCCTGCTTCTCGCTCAGCGCGTAGCTTTCCATTAACCCGGCCTTCGCGGCCTTGACGTCGCGGCACGCCTTGAGGAACGCGATTATCCTGTCTATGTTCTTTAGCGCGACCATGAGCCCGTCTAGTATGTGCGCCCTCGCTTCCGCCTGCTTCTTCTCGAACACGCACCTTTTGCGCACTATCTCCTGCCTGAACTCCACGAAAAGCCTGAGCATTTCAAAGAGTGGCAGCGTCCTCGGCGTGCCCTTGACGAGCGCGAGGTTGATTATTCCGAACGAGCTTTCCATCGGCGTGTTCGCGTAAATCTGGTTGAGCACTATTTCCGGGTCCGCGTCCTTCTTGAGGTCAATCGTTACTTCCATGCCCTCCTTGTCGCTGCGATCGTGGATTCCGCTTATTCCCTCAATCTTTTTCTCCTTCACCGCGTCCGCGATAGCCTCTATGATTGCTACCTTGGTGACCTGGTAGGGGATTTCCCTGATTATGAGCTTCCTGCTCTTCGCGTCGTTCTCCACCTTTCCGCGCAGCCTTATTATCCCCCTTCCGGTCTTGTAGGCCTCGTAAATCCCGGCCTTGCCCATTATCGTTCCTCCAGTCGGGAAGTCCGGGCCCGGGACCATCTGCAGGACCTTTGCCTCGTCCGCGCCCTCTATTATCGCAATTAGCGCGTCCGTGACCTCGCCAAGGTTGTGCGGCGGTATGTTGGTCGCCATCCCGACCGCTATTCCCGCGGAGCCGTTTATCAGCAAATTGGGTATCTTGCTCGGAAGCACCACCGGCTCCTTGAGCGTGCCGTCGAAGTTCGGCGTGAAATCCACCGTTTCCCGGTCTATGTCGGTGAGCATCTCCTCGGCGAGCTTCTTCATCCTCACTTCGGTATAACGCATCGCAGCAGCTCCGTCCCCGTCAATAGAACCAAAGTTTCCCTGCCCGTCCACGAGCGTGTAGCGGAGGCTGAACTCCTGCGCCATCCTCACCAATGAATCGTAAATGGCGGCGTCGCCGTGCGGGTGGTACTTACCTAGGACTTCACCCACCACCCTTGCGCTCTTCTTGTAGGGCTTGTCGTGCGTGTTCCCCAGCTCGCTCATCGCGTAGAGTATGCGGCGGTGCACGGGCTTGAGGCCGTCGCGAATGTCCGGAAGCGCCCTGCCCACTATCACGCTCATAGCGTAATCAAGGTAGGATTCCTTCATGTCCTGCTCTATCGGCCTGTTCAATATCCCGCTCATTTCCAAAGCACCTAAACTAGCATGTTATCGTCGTAAAATATCGCTTATTTCTATTGCATGTTGAGATTTATAAAGCTTGGCGAAGTCATAAGGGCATGCGAAAAAACCTCCTGCTCGCCTCGCTCGTTTTCCTGCTCATTGCAATCCCCTCTTTCGCGCAGGACTACTCAATTCCCGAAGCGCACGTTGACTATTACCTTAATCCGGACGGCACCATCTACGTCGTAGAGAACATCAGCTATACTCTTGACGGCACGTTCCACGAATTGTACGTGCGCAAGCCCCCCGACCTCGTGATGGAGAACATGTCCGGGTTCTGCGAGGGCGCCGAATGCAGGTTCTACACGCAGATGAACGAGGGCTGGAGGGAGCTCGTGCTCAACGGCGGCACCTTCACGGCCGGGCACGTCAACGCTGTCTTTACTTACACCCTTCCGCAGGAAGTCTTGGAGCAAAAGGACGCCGCGCAGTTCTTCTACAAGCTCTGGGGCGACCAGTGGGAAACCGGAGTCGGGAAGCTGACCGCGACCGTGCACCTTCCCGGAAGCCTTTCCCAGACTATTTACTTCATCCATCCCCCCCAGAACACTTACCAGAACATCACGGCCCAGAACAGCATAAGCGTCGTCTCCACCGACCACCCGCCCATGACCTACTTGGAAATCAACATGGTTATGCCCAAGGAGTGGTTCACGCACATGCGCAGGGCGGACAACTACATGACGCGCGCGGAAATAATCTCGGGCGAGGCGGCGTACGCGGAAAAGTCCGCGCAGGACGCCAAGAACGCGCTGTTCACGGTATTCGTAATGACCGTAATCGCAGTAGCCGCGATGCTCGTGCTTCCGCTCGCGTACGTCGTAATCTACATTCTCTACGGGAGGGAAAAGCCGCTCTCGCAGCTTGAATACGTGGCGCCCTACGAGCGCGAACCCCCCACCGGCCTCTCGCCCGCAGAGGCCGCGTACCTGCTCAGCCCCCGGGCGAACCCGAAGGCGCTCACCGGGGAGCTGCTGTGGCTGGCCCAGAATAAATATTCCATCATGGAGGAGAAGGAAATAGACCGTCCCGGCCTCCTTGGGAGCAGCAAGAAAAAGACCGTGACGTTCAGGCTAAACCCTGAAAAGGCTCCGGACGGGCTCAAGGAGCACCAGCTCATACTGTACAATTTCGTGAAGGACACGTTCATGGGCGCAGAGTTCTGCGCCGAATACATAACGGACAAGGGTTACGGCTACATATACTATTCCATGTACCAGAGCTTCTTCGCTTCCGTGAAAAAGCAAATGGACGCGAGGCACTTCATGGAAATGAAGGGGAACAACATGATGATGGGGCTCTCGCTCGTTGCCCTCGTCGGCGGTTTCCTCCTCTTCTGCGGCGCGGGGCCGCTCGCGTTCATTCCGATAATGGAAGGGTTCGCGTTCGTGTTCCTCGTTTCGTTCAAGCCCGAAATACTCGGCAGGTGGACGGACGAGGGCCGCGTGACCGAGGCGCGCTGGCAGGGCTTCCGCAAGTACATGGGCGACCTCACGCTGATGAGGGAGAAGAAGGTCGGCGACATAGCGATTTGGGAAACCCTTCTGGTCTACGCGACCGCGTTCGGGATACCCGAGAAGGTGATGGAGGCCGTGAAGCTCGAGGTGCCCGCAGACCAGTCGCGCGCATCGCCCATCTACAGTAATATGGCGTACATACCCGCGTTCTCCGCGTCCATGGCGAGCGCGACCGCATCCAGCACCCCCGGCTCATCCGGAGGCGGTTTCGGCGGCGGAGGGGGCGGCGGAGGGGGCGGCGGAGGGGCCAGGTAATACAAGCCTAATCCGGGCTGCGCGCGCGGAATCCATCGCAGCTACCGCCCAATTTTTATATGTCCGCAGAGTAATTTCCGCATGCCAACCATGAAGCAGGCTGCCATGAAGACCGCCGCAGTCGTTGCCATCGCGCTGTCGCTTTCGGTGCCCATCAGCTCCAAAACGCCGTTCGTGGAAGGGCCGAGGCAGCGCGAAATCAAGCTCATACCGTCCGACAACGGCGCGCAGCCCAACCTGCTGTCCACGAATTTGGACGGCGAATCCGCTGCAAGGCTGGACCGGGCAATTTCATGGAAGCACGCGGACGCGAGGGACCCGCGCAGCCTCGCGGACGCCGTCTACAGCATGTTCCCGCTGAGGAAGAGAAGCACCGCGGAGCGGCTCGATTCCATGATCGAGTATTCAGACTCGCACAAAGGCCGCTATTTTGAGGTGCTCGAGCCCAGGAGCGCCTTCGAAAAGAACTCCCGCTGCCTGGAGAGGTCCATTTTTTTGGATGCCGCAATGCTTAAGCACGGCCACAAGTCATTCATCGTCCTGATGGAACCGACAGAACGGTTCAAGGGCTCGCCCCTCAAGCGCGAGCCGCACGCGTTCGTAATCAACGAAGGCGTCATCTATGACGCCGAGCGGCACATAACCGAGACAGACCTTAAACGCTACCTGCTGGGCGTGCTGGGCCACGGCGATTTCAGGATATCCATCTTCGCGCCCATACCTTACGAGAGCGGGATGGCCTCCCTGCTCATGAACGAGGCAAAACTCAAAAAGGACGCCAAGGCAGGAATAATAATGAAGGTCGCGAAAAACCCCCCGCTGGACTCGGTCATGGACCTTTTGAGCCAGAACGTCCGCGTCCAGATAGAACTGGGTCTCTGAAAATGCCGCACGCTTGCTGCGGAGGAAGTTACGGCCCGGATCCAGCCTTGGCGGAAGATTAGGCGACTTTCGTCCTGCCGCTGTCCGGCAGCTTCGCCACATTGCTGCCCTTTTCAAGCTCCTTGCTCAGAGCCTTGTCCAGGTCGATATATTTCTTGTTCTGCTGCCCGAAGCTCCCCTGCGGCAGCGTGAGCTCGAAATTCATCTGGAGGCCCCTCTGCTTGCAGTAGTCGTTTACGTCCTTGAGCGCGTACGGGAGCGCCTTTATGGAATCCTGGTTGAACTCCTTGTAATGCGCCACGAGCCTCGCCTTGAAATACTTGTAAGCTTCCGTGACTCCCGGGGCCGCGGTCTCCGCGCCGTACGCAAAGAGCCCTCCTTTGGCCAGCCTTGAAGGCTCCTCAGGCAGCCCCTCGGTTTTTACTGATACAAAAGAATCCAACGTTTTGTCCAAGTCCGGGGCGCCGAAGCCGAAAACCACGCAATCACCGCTTATTGTAAGCCGGCGGAATATTAAATCCTTTGCTTTTCGTGGTAAAAGAAGAAAATAGCGGGAGGTGGATTTGAACCAACGGTCTCCGGGTTATGAGCCCGGCGGGCACTCCAAGCTACCCTATCCCGCTAAAGAGTTTCCAGTTTCGGGTTTTCAGTTTCCACTGGAATTAGCATAGTATATTCCTACGAATTGTTTTTTAAACCATGCTTCGGAATTCCACCCATGGACCCCGTGTATCTTTCGGATTCCTACGCGAAGGAGTGCGCTGCCAAAGTGGTGGAAATGCCCGAGCCCAAGAAGGCGGTTCTGGACATTAATTTGTTCTACCCGCGCGGGGGCGGGCAGCCCAGCGACCGGGGTTCCCTTTTTTCGGCTTCCGGTTCCGAGTTCCGGGTTTTGAACGTGGAAAAGAAGGAGGGGAAAATCGTCCACGAACTGGACCGCGAGGGCCTCAAGGCTGGCGATTCCGTCAATTGCACTCTGGACTGGAAGCGCCGCCATGCATTGATGAGGATGCACACCGCGGCGCATATCCTCGCGGGAATGTTCTCCTTGGAAACAGGCGCGCTCATTACCGGCAACCAGCTCGAGGAGGACAAGAGCAGGTTCGATTTCTCGCTCGGGAACTTCGACCGCGCCAAATTCGACGAAATCGTGCAAAAGGCGAACGAAAAAATCGCCCAGAATATTGAGCTCAAAATCTATTCCCTCCCGCGCGAGGAGGCGATGAAAATCCCGGGAATAGTGAAACTGGCGAACGCGCTCCCTCCCGGCATTTCCGTGCTGCGGATTGTGGAGATTCCGGGCGCGGACGTGCAGGCCGACGGGGGCACGCACGTGAAAAATACATCCGAAATAGGGAAGATAGAGTTACTAAAGCTGGAGAACAAGGGAGCCGCGAACAAGCGCATTTACTTCGTATTAAAGTGAGAAAATGAACTGGACAGTTCACGCAGGTGTGGCGTTCATCCTCGGGCTTGCCTGTTTCTGCCTCCTGGGCGCGGACCAGTACGAAATCCTCGTTCTGGCGCTCTTTTGCGGGGCGAGCGCGCTGCTTCCGGACCTGGACCACGTGGGCTCCAAAGCCCGTGAACTTCTGGACAAGCTGATAATCTTCATCGCCGTGATATTCACCTACCTCTTCCGCTGCAGCGACGTTTCGTGCGTGCTGGGCGGGGACTTCGCGCTGCGCGTGTTCGCGTTCGCGGGCGCCTATTTCGTGATATTCACCTTCTTCCGCCCGGAGCACCGCGGAATCACGCACTCCCTCCTCCTCGCGCTGTTCTTCTCGCTGCTCGTCTATTTCATACTGGGCCCGAAGTTCGCTCTCGCCGGAGCGATAGGCTACCTTTCCCACCTTCTCCTAGACCGCGAAATCAAGCTCATCTAAAAACAATTATAACTTTTGCCGCAGACGGCTTCCGCATGGGAGGAATAACAATTCTGCTGAACAAGAGCGGGTACAGCAAGGGGGACGAGGTGGAAGCCGCCATTTCGGTTGACCTGGACAAGCCGATAAAGGCGAGGGGCATAGTCGCCACCCTCATCGGCGTCCAGCAGAACAAGACCACGCATACGAGGCACATTCCGCAGGCCGAGATAGAGGAGAAGAGGAAGCTCGGCGTATACACCGACGTTCCATACACGCAGGAAACCAAGGTGGAGCAGCGCGTGATTTTCAAGCAGGACAAGCTGGTCGCGGGCGACGGCACATTCCAGAAGGGCGAGTACAAGGTGAGCATAAGGCTGCCCGCGGACGCGCCTCCCACGAGCCTGGAGTTCGGCCACGACAACCAGATGAACACATGGAAGCTGAACGTGAAGCTGGACATCCCCTTCGCGCTGGACATCAACGCGAGCCACGACGTCTTTGTCGGGGGCCTCTGATGGGAATCCTCCTTTGCGGCGCCAGGCTCGCAAGTGCCGACGGCATTTCTGATGCGGACGTCCTTGTTTTGGGAGGAAAAATAGCTGCGGTAAAAAAGAACATTCCCAAGGAGGGGCACGAGATTCTGGACCTTTCGGGCAAATTCATCCTTCCGGGACTCATAGACATCCACGTCCATTTCCGGGACTCAGGAATCCCAGGAGGAATGGAATACAAGGAAGACTGGGTGAGCGGCTCCGCTTCAGCAGCTGCAGGCGGAATAACGTCCGCAATAGACATGCCGAACACAATTCCGGTCACTTCAACCGCGGCGCTCCTTGAAAAAAAGCGCGGCACCGGGAAAAAATCTATTATAAATTACGGTTTCCACCTCGCGGGGGCGGCGGAAAACTCCGGGGAAATAACGTCCGCGAAAAACTTCGGCGCAGTGAAAATCCAAATGGCGGAAACGACCGGGATTTCCGCAATCGGAGGGGACGCCGGCATAC
>JAKANX010000004.1 GCA_021823425.1 Microcaldota archaeon | reverse complement strand
CCGCGGGAATAGTGGATTACAGCGCCGCGCTTCCCACGTTCGGCATATTCATTTTGTTGATAGTCCTCGGCGCGGCCGCCCTTCTCATCTATTGGATTAGCAACAGGCTCTCCGGGGCGCCCAATACGGTTGACGTAACATGGGACTGCGGCCTCTACACCGTTTCCCCGACGATGCAGTACTCGGCCGCGGGCTTCGCGATGCCCGTTCTTAGGCTGTTCGCAAGGCTGATAAACCCGCTCGAGCGCAAGCTTGAGGACGGGGTGGACGCCTTCGAGGACGCGGTCTACCAGCCTGCCGCCGAGGCATTCCTTTACGTTTCGTCCTGGACCAAGCAGCTCCAGAGCGGGCAGCTTCCCGCATACATGCTCTACCTCATGCTCACGCTTCTCGGCGTCCTGATATACGCCGTGGCGGGCAGGATGTGATTACCATGGCACTCACCGCAAGCACCATTCTTACCGCAGTCGCGCAGCTCGTGTTCTTTTTCGGGCTCTCGCCCCTCCTTATAGGAATAATAAGGAAGGTCAAGGCCCGCTTCCAGGCAAGGCAGGGCGCATCCATTTTCCAGCCCTACTTCGACGTCGCCAAGTTCCTCATGAAGGGAACCGTGAAAAGCTCCGTAACCTCGTGGGTGTTCGAGCTCTCCCCGGTGCTCAATTTCGCAGGAGTCGCGGTGGCGATAGTGCTGCTTCCAATTCTCTCTCCGGACACCATCCTTCCGTCAAATTTCCTCGTATTCATCTACGTGTTCGCAATCGGAAGGTTCCTCATGGCGCTCTCCGGCCTCGACGCGGGAAGCGCGTTCGGCGGCCTCGGCTCCAGCAGGGAGATGCTCCTCGCCTCCCTAGTTGAGCCGGCGATGATGGTGATCGCGCTCTTCCTCGCCCTCTCCTCCAACGGGCTCAACCTTGATTCGGTTTTCGCGTCCGCTTCGGCCGCGTGGCCCGGCTCCATACTCGCGCCCCAGTACTACCTTGCGGCAATCGCGATATTCATACTCATACTAGCGGAGATGAAGAGGCTTCCGTTCGACAACCCCGCGACCCACTTGGAGCTAACGATGGTGCACGAGGCCATGATACTGGAGAATTCCGGCCCCAACCTCGCGCTCCTGGAGTGGAGCAACGCAGCCAAATTATTCGTCATGTTCGCCCTATTCACCGGGCTCTTCCTTCCGCTCTCGTCCCTGTGGGCCTCGCCCCTGCTCGCCGCCGCGGCAGTGCTCGGTGTTTCCATAATCCTCGCGATAATAGTCGCGATAACCGAAAGCATAGCGGTGAAGGTGCGCCTTTTCAGGGTCCCGGAGCTTCTTTCATTCGCGCTCCTGTGCGGGCTCCTCGCGTTCCTCACCGTCCCTTACGCGGTCAGCGGCACGGGCGTGCAGAGCATAGAGGTGTTCCTCGGGTTCATAATGCTCCTCTCGGCCCTGTTCTTCCCGATTAGCGCGACCTTCAGGCGCAGGCTCGCGCTTTACTTCGTGAGCAGCATCGCGCTCTCGGTGATTTTGCTGCTGGCCGCGCTCGCAGAACCGACAACGGACGCGTATTTCAGGTTCGCCGCGTCGTTTGTCCTCAAGGTCGTGATTGCCCCCGTGCTCCTCATATACATATTCCGCAGGCTCTCCGGAATCCCGCTCAACGCGCGCAAGCAGCCGAGGCAGATGCAGCAGACCTCGCAGGAGATTTCCAGCGTGCTAGCGCACGACCCGGTGCTCCTTCCCACGTCTTCCAGTTTCGGAACGATGTTCATGGCGCTTTTCCTTATCCTGGTCTCGTTCCTCGTGTCCGCGGCCTTCGGGATAACCGACCTCATGTTCCCGCTCTCGCTCTCCCTCATTCTCGTGGGGGTGCTGATAATAGCGGTCAAGATACATGTCCTTCTCCAGCTCTTCGGGCTGCTGATACTGGAGAACGGGATAGTGCTTTTCTCCACCGCGCTCGCGGTGCAGATTCCGCTAATTGGAGAGGCGACCGCGCTGCTAGACGGAATAGTGCTGGTCGCGGTCGCGGTGGCGCTGATACTGCGCACCGAACAGACTGCGGGCACCCTTGACTCAAGGAGGCTTAACGAACTGCGCGAAGTAAGGTGAAACGATGCTGGAGTTCATAATAGCCGCGCCCGTTGTGTTCGGGCTTTTCTCGTACCTGCTATCAAGCAGGCCCAGATGGGCGGAAGTATCCGCGTTCCTCGGCGCCGCGATAGCGCTCGCGCTCACCGCGCTCGCGGCCCAGCAGTTCCTCGCCACCGGCGCCCCGGTAACCTCGCTTTCCGGGACCCTATACATGGATTCCATATCCGCGCTGCTCACAGGGGTGACGATAACGGTCTCCTTCCTGGTGTTCTTCTACTCTATTGGATACATACGCGGGGAAGTGGAGCACGGGGAGGTGGATGAGAAAAGGCTGGGCACTTACTACTGCCTCCTCTCGCTCTTCCTCGCGACCATGCTCGCTGCAACCCTTGCGTCCAACCTGCTCGTGATGTGGGCCGCGATAGAGGCGACCACGCTCGCGTCCGCGTTCCTCATTAGCTTCTACAACAAGCCCGAGGCCCTAGAGGCCGCGTGGAAGTTCTTCCTCATAAACTCCGTAGGAATCACTCTCGCTTTGGTCGGGATAATCCTGCTCGCTGTCGGAATGACCAACGCGACAGGCGGGATAAACCTTGACATCGCGACACTGATGGGAACGGTTTCCAGCGTTGACCCGTTCATGCTCAAGCTCGCGTTCGCGTTCGTGTTCGTGGGCTTCGGAACCAAGGTCGGGATAGTCCCGCTGCACACGTGGCTTCCTGACGCGCACAGCCAGGCGCCCACTCCGGTGAGCGCCGTCCTTTCGGGCGTGCTGCTCAACATCGCCCTCTACGGGATACTCCGCGTTTACCAGGCGATTTCGCAGGTTCCCGACGCGGCTTCTTTCGCGGCCTCGCTGTTCCTGTTCTTCGGAATAATCTCAGTCGGTTTCGCTTCCATGCGCCTTTTCTACCAGAAGCACGTGAAACGCCTCCTCGCGTACTCTAGCGTGGAGAACATGGGCATAATAATGGTCGCGTTCGGGATAGGGGGCCCGATTGGGCTGTTCGCCGCCTTCTTCCACCTCATTTCGCACTCGCTCGCAAAGCCGCTCGCCTTCATTACCGGCGGCGTAATCACGTCCGCGTTCAAGACCAAGGACATGGACAAGATTGCCGGCGCCGCGGAGGCGGTTCCGCTCTTCGGCCTGCTGTTCCTGCTTGTCGCCCTTGGAGTTGCGGGAAGCGTGCCCTTCGGCACTTTCTTCTCCGAAATAGCGCTGTTCGCGGCAGGGCTTTCCACGGCCAACTACCTCGCGGTCGTGCTCCTCGTAGTGTTCCTCACCATAGCTTTCGGAACGATGCTCATACGCATCTCCGAAATCGTGCTCGGAAGCAAGCCCGAGGCGATGCCCGTGTTCAGGCCTGACTTCACCATGGGAGCTGCGATAGTCGCGCTCTTTTTGCTCGCGGTTTACGCGGCGTTCGCCGCGCCCGCTCCGATGATTTCGCTCATAGCGGCCTCCTCAAGGGCCCTCACAGGCGGTGTTTGAAATGGAAACCACTCAACTCAAGGAGAAGATTGCCGCGAACGCCCCTTCGGGCATGAAATTCACGCTGCGCGAGGAAAACGAAACGATGCTCAGGCTGGAATGCTCGCCCGAGGCGCTCTACTCGCTCTGCTGGGCGTGCACGCGCGCAGGAGGCGTGTTCGACTCCGCGTTCATATCCAATTCAGGAAAGGGCGCATTTGAAGTATCATACGTATTCCGCGTCCAGGACGCGGACAGGATGGTGGCGATGTGCGCCTCTGGAAAGGAGTTCTTCTCCATATCCCACCTAATTCCGGCCGCGATTTGGGACGAGCGCAAGATGCAGGACGTCACCGGGCTCAAGTTCGGGCGCATGGCCGATTCGCGCGCGCTCATCTTCCACCCCGAGGCAGGGATGCCGGACAAGAGGCCGCTTTCCCAGTCGGCGATAAAGGAGTCGGAAATAGACAAATCCTACCCTATGCCCGGAACAGGCGCGCACGGCGAATACGAAATTCCCGTGGGCCCGGTGCACGCGGGGATAATAGAGCCCGGCCACTTCCGCTTCCACGTGGTGGGCGAGCCCATACTCAAGATGGAGACGAGGATGTTCTTCCTCCACCGCGGGATAGAGGCGTTCGCCGAAGGCAAGACATTCTCCGAGGCCGTTCCGCTCATGGAGCAGATTTCAGGCGACGAAACGGCCGCGAACTCGGTTGCGTTCGCGCAGGCTGTTGAGTCTGCCTGCGGAATGGACGTTCCGGAGCGCGCCAAATACCTTCGCACCGTGTTGCTTGAAATGGAGCGCATTTACAGCCACCTCGCGGACCTTGGCGGAATGGCCACCGATGTCGGATTCTACGGCGCGTCCTCGCGCTTCACCCTCCTCCGGGAGGAGATGATGCGGCTCAACAAGGAGGTGAGCGGGAATCGGTTCCTGCGCGGGCTCATCGCAATAGGGGGAATGTCGCGCGACATTCCCGACGACGCGCTATCCACGCTCTCAAACAAGCTCAAGCGCTTCCTCGCGATGCTTGACGAGCTCCAGGAAATCACGCTTTCCTCATCCACTTTCCTTGACAGGGCCTTCTCCACCGGCATCGTTTCGGCGGACATCGCAAGGGAGCTTGCGCTCGTCGGCCCGGGCGCGAGGGCGAGCGGAATAAGCTGCGACGCGCGCGTCCACTACCCGTACGCCGCCTACGGAAAGATAAAGGTGCAGGAGGCGCTTGAAACAAACGGCGACGTGCTCTCCCGCTTCTTCGTAAAGCTAACTGAGGTGAGGAACGCGGCGGCGATAATGCTAGAGGCGATGGACAAGATGCCCAAGGGAGCGGTGCTTTCCAAGGATTCCGCTACTGCTTCGGACGGAAAAATCGGCTTCGGCTGGGCCGAGGCTCCGCGCGGCTCGTGCATGTTCATGGTGGAGGCCGCGAAGGGCGGAAAAATAAGAAGGCTGGCGTGCAGGACCGCGTCCTTCAGGAACTGGAGGGCGCTGGAGCAGGCCGTGCTGGGCAACATAGTCCCAGATTTCCCGCTCATAAACAAGAGCTTCAACCTCTCATACGCGGGGTGCGACCTTTGAACGGTGAAAAAATGTTCGGACTCAAATCGTTTCTTGCAGGATACACGGACAGGATAAGCGAGGATTCGCACGACCCGGAAATAAGGGAGCTTGCGAAATACCTGAAAACCCGTTCGCTCTCCCCGTTCGCGCAGTCCATCCACGTGAGGATGGTTGACGGCGGCTCGCCCAACGACGTGGAGCTGGAAGAGGGGCTCACGGGCTCCCCGCAGGTGGACGCAGAGCGGTTCGGAATACACTTCTGCGCCTCGCCGAGGCACGCGGACGTCCTCCTCGTAACAGGGCCGATAACCGTGAACATGAAGCAGGGGCTCGTGAAATCCTACAACGCGATGGCAGAGCCCCGCGCAGTTGTCGCCGCGGGCGACGGGGCGTGCACTGGCGCGCCCTTTTCCGGAAGCTACGCGCTCGTCGGAAAAGGCACTATTGAGGAGGTCGTCCCGGTGGACGTGAAAGTCCCCGGAAACCCGCCCTCGCCCTACGCCCTAATACTCGGAATACTAAAGGCAGGCGCCGTATTGGAGCAGAAATCCGCGAAGCTTCGCGCCTCGAAAAAGTAGCTGAAATATTTCAGATCGCGCCCCTCCTGCGAATCCTTTCCTCCTTGGGCGGCTCCTCGAATTTTGAAGGATGCCTGCCCCAGCTCTGCACCACGGACATCCTTCCCCTTTCCGCGTTGTCCAGTTCCTTGCGCGCATTGGGCAGTTTAACCGCAACCTCCTTCTTCTTGTTCATAATCCGCTTTTGCATCAGAGTAATTAAAAACACGTCTAACCACAATAAAATACATGCAATCCTTGCGCCTGGTTCCCCATAACGCGTTCACCCGCCAAACGCAGGCGAGGGGAAATCCCGGACCTGAGGCCCAGATTGCCATAAAGAGCGTGGGCTGCAGGCACGGCAAATGCACTTTCTGCGGGCTCGGGAAAATGGACCGCGAGAGCGGGAAGCCCCTCTCCCGCAAGGAATTCTTATCGCAATTGAATTGGGCCAAGGACGCCTTGGAGCAGGAGCGCCCGCATATCAGCAAGGTTTCAATAATAGGGAACGCGCACTCGGTCTTCGAGCCCGACGTCGTAGGATGGCGCGCGTTCGTTGAAGGCGGCCGCGAGGCGATGCTGGACGCGCTGCGCGCGCCCGAGGCGCACCGCGAATGGGCCGTGGACTGCCGGGCAGTTGCGAATTTATGAATATATTATAAAGTTTGGTCGGGAATGATTTCGCATGTGCGGCAAGAGAGTTGCGGGTTCCGGGCGTGTAGTTTCGGGACGCGAAACTGAAAACGGGAAACTGCCATGTGCGGAATAATCGGATACACGGGGTTCCGCAAGGCTTCTGACGTGATTTTGCGCGGGCTCAAGACCCTTGAATACAGGGGCTACGATTCCGCGGGAATCGCGGTCTCCGGCCCCAAGGGCCTCGAGATACGCAAGGGCGCGGGCAAGGTCGCCGAAGTTTCCGAATCCCTGCTCTTTTCCTCGCTAGAAGGAAACGCGGGAATAGGGCACACGCGCTGGGCCACTCACGGCAAGGTGTGCAACGAGAACGCGCATCCGCACGCAAACTGCTCCAAGAGCATCGCGCTCGTGCACAACGGAGTGATTGAAAATTACCTTTCCATAAAGGAGGCGCTTTCGGCTGAAGGGCACAAGTTCGAGAGCGAGACCGACAGCGAAGTGGTGGCGCACCTCATAGAGGAGAACATGAAGAACATGCCCATTGAGCGCGCGTTCCAGGAATCCATCAAGGCCCTCAAGGGCTCCTACGCGATAGTGATGGCCGCAAGAGGGGAAAACAGGATTTTCGCAGCGAGGAAGAACAGCCCCCTGATTGCGGGAATCGGAAAAGGCGAATTCATCCTCGCTTCGGACATCACGGCCGCGCTGCCCTACACGAAGAAAATCGTTCCCGTGGACGAGGAGCGCATAGTAATCGCTTCCGAGAAGGAAATCGCGTTTTACGATTATTCCGGAAAGGAAGCCAACCCAAATTACATGGAGGTGGACTGGACGGCGGAGACGGCGGAAAAGGGCGGGTTCCCGCACTTCATGCTCAAGGAGATTTACGAGCAGAAGCTCGCGCTTCCCGAATCGCTGGCTGCGGACGTGAAGGACGCCAACGCGCTGATCGAAAAGGCGAAAAACATCCACATAATCGCGTGCGGCACGTCCTACCATGCGGGGCTCGTGCTTTCCATTTTACTGGAAAAGCAGACGGGCAAATTCGCCAAGGCGTTCATAGCCTCCGAGTATCCGTTCATCGCGAATCCGGAAAAAGGCACCCTCGCGCTCGCGATATCCCAGAGCGGCGAGACCGCGGACACCATGCAGGCCGCCCGGTTCGCAAAAGCGGCCGGCGCGAAGCTCCTCGCGCTAACGAACGTCGTGGGCTCCAGCCTCTCGCGCCTCGCGGATTCCACAGTTTACCTCAACGCCGGGCCCGAAGTCAGCGTGGCGGCGACAAAGACGTTCTCGTCCCAGCTCGCGCTCGCGTACAGGCTCGCCTACGGCTCAGAGCCCTGGGCCAAGGAAATACCCAGGGCCGTGGAAAAGGCGCTCGCGCAGGAGCAGTCCGTAAAATCCCTCTCCTCAAGGTTCAAGGACGCAAACGACGTTTTCTTCATAGGCCGCGGCCTCTCCTACCCCATTGCGATGGAGGGCGCGCTCAAGCTCAAGGAGCTCTCGTACATCCATGCGGAGGCTTACCCCGGAGGGGAGCTCAAGCACGGGCCCCTGAGCCTCATCCAGCCCGGCACTCTCGTCGTGGCGCTCGCGCCCTCGGACGAGTCGCTGCCGAAAATGCACGGAAACATAAAGGAGGTGAAGGCGAGGGGCGCGTTCGTCATCGCGCTCACCGACAACCCGGAAATAACCAAGGAAGTAGACTTCGCCCTGCACGTGGAAAAGTCCCGCCCGGAACTTTATCCGTTCGCGATGCTCCCCCTTCTCCAGATGCTCGCCTATTACGCGAGCACCTCGCGCGGGATAGACCCGGACAGGCCGCGCAACCTCGCCAAATCGGTGACTGTGGAATAGCCGCTCATAAGCTGTTTTTTACACCGTAATACACATTTAAAAATCGTGCCGGGGAAATAATTCCCATGACAACTCCGGCTCGTGTTATCAAGGTTCTTGCGAACGATGGGATGGATGAAGGCGGCCTCAGGATTTTCAGGCACGCCAAGGTCCAGGTGGACACCATAAAGGTGACAAAGGACAGGCTCGCTTCCGTAGTGGGAGAATACGACGGGGTCGTCGTGAGGAGCGCAACCAAGATGACTGCCGAAGTGGTGGAAGCGGGCGCCAAGGGAAGCCTCAAGATAATCGGCAGGCAGGGTTCGGGGACCGACAACGTGGACAAGGAAGCCACAATCAATCACGGAATAATACTCAAGACTTCTCCTGAAGGGAACGCAGGCCCGACTGCAGAGCTCGCGATGGCGCACATATTTGCGCTCGCACGGAAACTTGTCCCGGCCCATATAGAAACCAAGTATGGCCAGGCAATGGAAATAATCTCCAAGATAAGGAATGGCGAGCTCGACGGCGCAGACCCTGCAGAAGTCGTGCGCATTATTGCGGCCGCGGAGGGAGGTGCATGGAACAAGAAGAAGTTCCAGGGCATCAGCCTCACCAACAGGACGCTTTGCATAATCGGCTGCGGCTACATAGGCAAGAAGCTCGCTGCCAAAGCCTCGGGCATTGGGATGAACGTGGTCGGCGTGGACGACATCAAGGATCCTGAAGCCCATATCACATACCTCAACCGGGACGAAGCTATAGCCAAGGCGGATTTCATCAGCATCCACGTCAACGGCACGGGCCTCATACTCGGCGAGCACGAGTTCTCATTGATGAAGCCCACCGCCTACGTGGTGAATGCGGCCCGGGCGGAGAACATCGACCCGGATGCGCTTTACCACGCGCTCAAGGAAGGCCGGATAGCAGGCGCGGGCTTGGACGTGCACGAGGGCGAGCCTGAAAAGGACGGCATCGCATTCAGGAGCAGGTTTGACGAGTTCCCGAACGTGATTTTCACGCAGCATCAGGGCCCGACCAAGGAAGCAACCGCGGTAACATCTGCAGATATCGCGCAGTACATGGTTGATTTCCTGATATACCGTTCGTTCGCGAACGCGGTCAACATAGCCGCAGGCCCGGGCGTCCAGAGCGCAAGAAGGGACACGACCAACCCGCTGCTCATCTTCCACGACAACGTGCCCAGGACGTTCAGCCAGATAGACGACGTCATCGGGAAGCACGGGATAAACATCCACGACTTCGTTTCCGAGCCCATGGTCGGCAAAAAAAACGCGGTCACCATTTATGACCTTTTCCAGCCGCCAACGGAACCGCTCATAGCCGAAATTTCCTCGCTGGATCGCGTCCGCTGGGTCAAGCAGTAAGTTTTTTCCTTTCTTCGTTTTCCTCCTTTTCCCCACCTATACAGTCATGTTTTTTAAATAGGAAATAGATATAGGAGCGGTGCTTCTATGACAAACATAAACAAGACTTTGAAGTGTGCAAGCTGCTCCACCGATTTCCCCCTCAGCCTGGTTACGGACCTGGAAATTTCCGACCTCGCGCTCATGGCCAAGTGCCCCAAGTGCTCGAGCGCGATGCAGGTCCACCTCGGCACCTTCGGCGCTTCCCCGCAGCCCTCCTCGGCGCAGCCCGCGCAGTCGCAGTCCACGCTGGACGACAGCATATTCGTCCCGCCGGAGATGCCCAGCGACGAGATAAAGAAGCTCATGGAGGGATAGCGTGAAAAAAACCGCCGCCATCCTGCTCCTGTTTCTCGCACCGCTTTTCGCGCTTTACCAGTTCAACGCCTCCACGGTCCCAACGGACTACATAAACACGTCCGCCGACTACCCGAATTCCGAGCCCGGGATGCTTTTCTACAAGGACGGCTCGCTCTATTTCACCGACATGGGCGCGCCCGGGGTCTTCATATACAAGATTGCCACCAACGAGACCGTGAAGATTTCCGCGCCGGTCTCCACCCCGTACGCGGTTTACGTCGGAAGCGGCAACGAGATATACATTTCCGACGGCAGCAACGGGTTCTACAGGCGCTCGCCTCCCCTCACGTACACCGCGTCCGGCGGATTGCACGGAATCGCGCTCGTGAACGACACGTTCTTCACCACTGATTTCAGGAACGGCAGGCTCTACCTCATTCGGAGCGACGGGCTCTTCTCCAACTACTTCGGCAGCAACGGCACCCTGAACGGCAACTTCAACAAGCCCGAAGACTTGAGGTACGTGGGCGGAATGGTCTACGTCGCCGACGCTGGCAACCACCGCATAGAGGCATACTATCCCAACCTCACCTACTACCGCACCTACGGGGCAGGGCAGGGCGGGCTCAGCCTCGCATACCCGCGCGGCCTTTTCATAGACGACAACTACATATACGTCGCGGATTCGGACGGGGGAAAGGTGGCCGCGTACACTATGGACGGCTACCCAATTTACATTTACAGCGTCGAGGACCCGAGGGGAATAGCGCTCGCGGACGGAAAAATGTACGTGTCGCAGGGCGGCCCCGGATACATCCGGGTTTTCAATTTCACGCTTGCGCCGCCCCAGACCTACGTGCAGCCCATCTACGAGTCGCTCGCGCCCGCGTTCTCCAAATACTATGCGAATTCGTACGTAGCGGTCCAAATCGGCGTTGCGCACAACCGCACGCTCGCGACCGACTGGGGCACGGCAAGGCTCGCGCTCGAGAACAAGGCGTGGGGCGAGGCGTTCTACAAGCTCTCGGCGCTCGCGTCCGCCAACGTAACCGGTGCGGAGGCCGCGCTCGATTCCGGGCTCGCGGCGAAACTCTCTTCGCTGGCGCAGAACTCCTCTGCCAAGGAAGACGTCCTTGCGATGGCCGCAAGGGGCGACTATGCCGGCGCTTACGGCAGGCTCAACGCCGCGCCCCAGCTCCCGCCCGGGAACACCGCCAACGAAACGAACGTGGCGAACGCGACGAAAATAGACACGGCCGCGCTCGTGAATCGGCTCGCGGAGGCCAAGCGCCTGATTGTGCAATACCGCCTGAACGTGAGCGCCTCGGACGCCGGGGATGCCGTGGATTCGGCTTCGCAGGACCAGAACCATTACGATTCCGCGTCGCTCGTGCTTGACGCGCTGGACGAGAGGATAAACCTGCAGGTGTACCAGATAAACGTGGCGCAGGAGAAGGTTTCCGCGCTGCGCGACGCGATTGCGAAAAACGAGCTGTTCGTGGATTATTCCAGGGCTTCGGAGGATTATGCGCAGGCGTCCGCGCTCCTTTACTCGGAACCGGACAAGGCGCGCAGCCTCGCCGAGGAAGGGCTTTCCGAAATACAGAAATCCGAAAGCTCGGCGTCGGCGATATACCTCGCCGCCGCAGCGCTCGCAGGGCTGGCGGTGGTCGTCGTGCTGGGATTCTACCTCCTGCACGACAAGCTCCTGCGCAAGGACGAATACCATTTCCAGGGCGGCAACGCCGCGGAGCCCCCAAATGTTGCTCCGAAACCCGCCCCGAAGCAGGCCTACAAGGGCAGGAAGGGAAAATAAAATGAGGAAGGCAGCCTGCCTCTTTTCCGGAGGAAAGGATTCCGTATTCGCAGCATGGCTAGCGGGCGTTCAGGGCTTCGAGCCCAATCTTCTCACTATTGAGAGCGGCGAGTATTCCATGATGTTCCACCACCCGAACGTGAAATTTGCGTCGTTGCAGGCAGAGGCTATGGGCTTCCCGCATTCAGCGGTGAAAACCACGAAGGAAAACGAGCTTGCGGATTTGGAAAGTGCGATTTCGGAAATGGGCGCGTCCGCCATTTTCACCGGTGCCGTGGCGTCGGACTACCAGCGCCAGCGCATAGAGCAAATCGGGGAGCGCCTCGGGATGCCGACTTATTCCCCGCTCTGGCACAAATGCGTTCCCGGTTCCGGGTCTCGGGTTTCGGGCGAATGCGCCCTCATGGAGGAGATGCTCCAATATTTTGAAATTTACACCGTGGCCGTTTCGGCAGAGGGATTAGGCCCGGAATTCCTCGCAAGGCCATTTTCCGAAATGGCGAAAAAGGCGCCCAAACACGTCCACCCGTTCCTTGAAGGCGGCGAGGGCGAGACGTTCGTCGCGGACGCGCCGTTCTTCTCCAAGCGGATAATCGTGGAGGAATGGGAAACGCACTGGGACGGCGTGCGCGGAATCGCGGAAATAAAAAAGGCGCGGCTGGGATGAGCGAATGGAAATGAAAAACCTCCTCCTTTTCCGCGGCGATTCTTTTGACGCCAATTTCTGCCGCAATTCGCAGATGGACGTGGACAATTCGTTCTACCTGCGAACGGGCGGCAGGGAAATCCTACTCGTCCCGAAACTGAACGAGCGCGCGGCGCGCGAAACGTTCCGGGGAAAGGTAATCGCGTACAGCAAGCCGATGGAGGAAATCGCGCGGCTCGTCAAGGGCAGCACCCTGAGCCTAGACTATTCTTCCCTTCCGGCGAAAATGTACGTGCGCCTCGCGAAAATAGCGAAGGCGCAGGACGTTTCCGAAGAACTTTTGAAGGCGCGCGCGAAAAAAACGCCTCAGGAAGTGGAAAAGATGAAAAGGGCCGCCTCAGCCACGAGGAAAATACTTTCCGAATTCCAGTCTGAAAATTTCAGGGGCGAGAGCGATGCAGCGGACTGGCTGCTCATGCGCACCCTTGAAATGGGCCTCAAGCCGGCCTTCGATCCGATCGTGGGCTCGGGCAGGCACAGCGCGTTCCCGCACTACAAGCCAGCGCACGCGAAGATGGGGAGTTTCGCGCTTGTGGATTACGGCGTGCGCTTTGAGAACTACTGTTCCGACCTCACGCGCGTCCTCTTCCGGAAAAAGGAGAAAAAGGTGCAGGACGCGTACGAAAAGTCCCAACTAATCTTCCACGAAATAATTGATGAAATGCCGGATTTCCGGACCGGGGCGGACCTCGCGCTCTTTTCCGAAAATCGGTTCGTCAAATACGGGCTCCCCAAGCCCATTCACTCCATAGGCCACGGAGTCGGGCTGGACATACACGAGTTCCCGAGGCTCAACAAAAAATATTCGGACCCCTTAAAGGGAACTGTAATCGCGATAGAGCCCGCCGCGTATTTCAGGAATTTCGGCGTGCGCTACGAGGAGACGGTGTATTTCGACGGGAATAAGGCGCGCGTCCTCTAGACTTTCAAGAAATTCTGCAGAATCAATTCGCCGTTCTCGGTGTGCCAGACTTCCGGATGGAATTGGACCGAGAAAATCCTTTTTTCCGCGTTCTCCATCGCCTCCACCTTGCACGTGTGCGAGTGCGCCAGCACCTCGAAGCCCGCGGGCGCCTCCTTGACCTCGTCAAAATGGCTCACCCACGCGTTGAACTCCTTGGGGAGCCCCTTGAGCAGCACCCCTTCGTTATCCAGCGTGATTTTCGCGATTCCGTATTCGGCGCTCGCGCCCTTTTCCACTTTCGCGCCCAGCGCGTACCCCACTGTTTGGTGGCCGAAGCATATCCCGAGCAGAGGCGCGTCCAGCTTGCCTTCGTACACGGCTTTCACCAGCGGCTGGCTCACCTTGCCCTGCTCCTCAGGGGAATAAACCGAACTCGGCCCGCCGCTGAGTATGACCTTTGAGGGCTTCATCCCGAGCACGTCCGCGAGCGGAACCTTGCTGTTCACTATTTCCGCATCAAAATCCATGTCCCTGCAGTTCCTCTTGATTAGGTGCGTGTACTGCGAGCCGTTGTCTATTATCAGTATCATGGAAGGTATTTCGGCGCATCGGCTTTTTAATCCGTTTCGCCGTGCGCTCATTCGTTAGGTATATATATTTTAACTATAATCATTTACCATGCTCGGAGGCAGACTGTCGGCGCTCTTTCTTCTCATCGTAGCTGCCGCCTTCGCCGCAGGCTGGACCTGCGTGGGCACGACGTGCTACCTCACCTCCAATGTCACCTGCGGAAGCGGGAGCTGCCTGAACGCGAACTCCAACTACGCCTACGACCTCAACGGCTACACGATCTATTCAACGGGCACCGCGATCACGCTCCTTCCGGGCGGGAGCGAGGCGCACGATATCACTATCCAGAACGGGGGCATATCCTCATCCGGCTACGGGATAAGCTCGTCCTACGGGTGCAGGAACTGCCAGTTCTCCAACCTCACGTTCAACTGCAGGAACGGCGGCTCCTCGCGCGCAATCTCGGCGATAAACAGCGTGTTCATCGGCTCCACCGTGGACAAGGTGTACGCGGTGAACTGCACCTACGGGATATACCTGAGCAGCGGGGCGCAGAGCAGCCACTTCAGCTGGACTTCAATCGTGGGAGGCTCTCTCGGCATGTACATGCCCAACTCTATAAGCAACATACTGGACTGCATGTGCTCGTGCGGCTCCTCCGGGCTCCAGATAAGCGGGGGATACGACAACAGCGGGCCCACGAATTCAAATTACAAGAACATACTCGCGACTTGCGACGCGTGCACGGGCGCCAACTCCATAAGGTGGGATGGAAGCTGCCCGTGCCCGGCGTACCCTGCGACGGGCTCGTGCTACCAGTGCGCGTTCTGCCAGAGCCTCCAGCAGGCGTGCTCCAAGAGCGGCAACCGCACCACGCTCACAAACATGACGACAACCAAGAACAGCGACTGCTCCCAGCTCACGCTCAACGCGACCCAATACTTCTATGACACGTGCGCCGGCAACGCTACCGTCGTTTACTCGTGCGGCCCGAGCAGCTCCGGCGGAACCCCCTACTGCCCGAGCAACGCGACCTCGGTCTCGGTGAACTCGCAGATGTGCCCCGTGAACACGACCTGCCAGCTGGGCCAGTGCGTGCTGCTCAACGCGGGAAACTGCACCAACGCGTGCTCGCCGGGCCAGTCCCAGTGCAACGGCACCCTGATTCAGGCGTGCGGCCAGAACGCCTCGGGCTGCTGGGTTTGGGCGGCGCCGGCGAATTGCAGCGGCGGCCAGGTCTGCTCGCAAGGCAACTGCACCCTCGCCCCGAACCCGTGCGCCGGAAGCAAGGACCCCTGCTGCGGCTCCTCGGACCTCTGCTGCGGCCAGACCGCGTACTGCTGCTCCAACCCAACGGACGCGTGCTGCGCGTCCAATCCCGGCAACACGTGCTGCGGCTCCACCGACGCGTGCTGCAACGCAAGCTCCTACTGCTGCTCCCATCCCTCGGATTCCTGCTGCGCCGCGAACCCCCAGGACCCCTGCTGCGGCTCAACGGACCCGTGCTGCGGAAAAACATCCTACTGCTGCTCCAACCCGGCCGATTCCTGCTGCTCCCTGAACCCGGGCAATGCTTGCTGCGGCTCCACCGACGCGTGCTGCAACCCGAACGCCCCGTGCTGCGTGAACCCGCAGGACCCGTGCTGCACCGACCCGTCCAACCCGTTCTGCCAGAGCCCGAGGCTCAAATTTGATACCGTCACGACAAACTGCATCCAGCCCGGGACCGCGTCCACGGTCGGCCTGATATTGCGCAACATCGGCTTCGCGGTCGCGCAGAACACCTCGTTCACGTATTCCTGCTTCGGGCTGCCGTGCAACGGCGCCTCCGGGCCCGTGGATCTCCCGTCGAGCTCGCACTTCGCGATTCCGGTCGGCGTTTCAATGCCCTCTGGCGAAGGGCTCGGGCTCAAGCCCATGGGCCTCGTCGCCCTCTCGGTTGAGAACGGCCAGACCAAGGCTTCGGCGAGCCTCAACTTCTACGTGCAGGCGTGCGTGCCCGCCAACACGTCCAACTGCTCATTGCAGTTCGGCCCGGTGTCAAACTTCGGGCTCTGCCCCGGAGCCCCGCCCACTGCCCTCCAAACTTCGTTGGCGAACATAGGCAACGAGAGCTGCTACAATATCACCCTCTCGCCCTATTGCGACAAATTCCTTTCCTGCAACGTCTCCCAGACGTTCATAGCGAACATATCGCACGGCAATTCCGTTCAGCTCGAGCTCGCCGTGTCCTCGCCCGCGAACGACACGTTCGGCATAAAGAACATATCCATTTCCGCGTCACCCGGCTCGGCGATATTGCGCGCCTCGGCGAATACCAACGCGTGCCAGCCCCTCACATCCGACATATTCATGGACGGCGTTTCAATTTCCCCCGACGCTCCTGACACGAACTCTGCGCTCAACTGCAGCGCGATATACCACACGCTGCTTGACAACCACACCGCCGACATCTACCTCCAGTTCTGGAGGAGGCCCAACGGCACCACTGACTTTTACCTCTATTCCGCGCCCGGCGCGTTCGCGAACCTGGCCAACAACACCACCGTTTCGGCGCCGTTGAACAACGCCGAACCCCTGGGATACGGGGACTGGTGGAAGTGCTCGGCGCGCGCGTGCGAGCCCGGCCGCACCACCAACTGCTCGCAGTGGGAGAACTCCACGCCAGTTTACGTGGGCTGGGCGTATTCCCAGAACCGCTTTGTGGAAGTGTTCCCCGTTTCCCCGGAGGCGGGCCAGAGGACCGAGGCGAGCGTATCCTTCTATTACAAGGCGGTGAGCCCTTACACGAGCAACCTCTCGTGCCAGCTCAGGACCGACGGGCTCCAATACAATCCGGTGAACTGCACCAGCGGAATAGTCAAGATAGAATCCTACGGCGGCTTCGTTCCCGGCGAGCACACCTGGGGCGTGAACTGCACCGACGCCACGAACGCGACCGGGCAGTCCGAGACGCGCACGTTCACCTCCTGCACCGGCTCCTCCGGGACCTCGGCGCCCAGCGTAACGCTCAATTCCCCCGCGGACGGGCAGAACGTTGGAGGCAGCGCATCGCTTTCCTGGACGGCGAGGGACGATTCGGATGCGAATCTGCAGTGCTCCATATTCCTTGACGGGAAAGTCTACGACATCGTTTCGGCGCAGAACGGCGCGCAGAAAACGTACGTAATAAATCCCCTTCCGGCGGGCGCGCACGCGTGGCGCGTGGACTGCATGGATTCGAATTGCAACCTCGGAAAAAGCGCGGAGCGCCTGATGTACACGTGCTCCCCGGACCCTGCGAGGTGCATGTGCGGCGGCGGTTGAAATGAAGAAGCTCATCGCGATTTTCATCCTGATTGCCTTTGCGGCCCCGTTCGCCCAGACCTACGGGATCGGCCTGCCTTACACTCCCCCGGCCAGTCTTACCCCGACCCCGGGCATAGGGGGCCCGTGCACGAGCAGCTCGCAGTGCGGCTTCGGAACCGCCTGGACCTGCAGCGGCGGAACCAACGGCCACTGCTTTTACCATGCGTGCAACTGCGGAAACCGCTGCGGCAACGGCGTGTGCGTGCAGTACGTCTGCCTGGCATGCTCAACGAGCTGCGCATGCCCCGAGTCTAGCACGACCTGCCCGGAGGACTGCCCCCCGCCGTGCACGAGCCAATGCAGTTCGGTCGGGCAGACCCAGTGCACGGGCAACGTCGCCCAGACCTGCGTGCAGTCCGGAAACTGCCTCGTGTGGAGCAACACCACCTGCGGCGCGGGCCAGACCTGCTCGGGCGGAAGCTGCGTGGCGAGCTGCACCAGCTACTGCTCCTACTACGGCCAGACCCAGTGCTACGGAACACAGATAATGACCTGCGGCAATTATGATGCGGACCCGTGCCTTGAATGGAGTTCGCCGTCCAACTGCGCATCCGGCTATACGTGCAGCGCGGGTTCCTGCTCGGCCACATGCACGAACGAGTGCACATCCGGAAGCAAGGGGTGCACCACATCTGCCCAGCAATGGTACTGCTACTACGGCAGCGACGGCTGCTACCACAAGGGGTACCAGTACTGCTCCCCCAATTACAATTGCCAGCCATCTACAGGAAACTGCGTGCTCGGATGCACGAGCGACTGCACAGCGGGCTCCACGGGCTGCTCCTCGGCGTTCCAGAGATGGGCGTGCACGCAGGGCGCGGACGGCTGCTACCATTACAATTACGCCAGCTGCGGCACCGGGCAAGGGTGCGCCGGAGGAAGCTGCTCCAACCTGCCCACGTGCAGCCTTTTCTTCTCGCCCTCTTCGGTGGTTGCGCCGGGCTCGGCAACGCTCAACCTGAATTCCGCGTACGGGGCGTCGGCGCACTACTCGTGCTGGGGCATCTACCAGGCGTGCGCGAACCCGTACAGCGCAGGCTGCACGGCGCCGCTCAACGGCATAATCATCAACAACACCTACAACACATCCGCGCTGCTCGGAACGCAATACTGCAACGCGACCGTGGCAAACGCGTACGGTTCTGCGACATGCAGCGCGTCCCTTTCCGTTGCCGCCGGAACCCCGACGTGCTCGCTGTTCTGGTCCAACCCCGCGATGACCGCGCCCGGCAGCGCGAACCTCACAATTCGCAGCGGAAACGCGACGGTCGTTACAGGCTCGTGCTCCGGAGCGGCATCGCTCGCCCCGGGCAGCACGATCACTCCCGACATCCCGGTGACCCTCAATTTCAATTTCCTTCCAACGCAGACCGGAATAGCCGCATGCACGTTCTACGCGGGCGGGCCCGGCGGCTCCTCGGCCCCCTGCTACGCCAACATGACCGTAACTCCGGCTTCCGTGTGCCCTGCCGCGCCATGCTCCTCCGGCCAGACCAACTGCGTCGGCGGAGCCCTCCAGAGCTGCGAACAGAACGCCTCGGGCTGCTGGGTGTGGGGCCCGCTGGTGAGCTGCCCGACCTCCAATTGCGTGGGGGGCTCCTGCCTTCCGCCCCCGTGCCCTGCGCCTGCATGCAGCTCCGGCCAGACCCAGTGCTCAGGAAGCCAGCAACAGGGCTGCACGCAGAACGCCTCGGGCTGCTGGGTGTGGGGAACTCCAACCAATTGCCCCTCGGGCCAGGCCTGCGCCGGAGGAAGCTGCGCAGGCTCCGCGCAGAACCAGGTGAACGTCTACCTCCAGTCGCCCGCAACCAGCTATTCGTCCACCTCCGCCTCAATCGCCTTCAATTTCCTCGCTACCAATACTCTCTCGTCCACCCTTGACTGCAAGCTGATGATAGACGGAGTTCCATGGGCGAGGAAGACGGACACTGTGAACAATACTGCGACTTCATTCACGCTCACGAACCTTTCTACGTCCTCCAGCCATTACTGGGAAGTTACATGCACGGCGGTGAAATGCACATGAGAGTGGCGCTGCTCGTTTTGCTGGTTGCCTTTGCGGCCCCGTTCGCCCAGGCGTCCTACGGATGCATTCCGGGCTACGGGTGCATCCCCACTAACAGCGGCCCCCCATTCTGCTCGGGCGACATGCTGATGGGCATCGGTTCGGACGTATGCGGCGGCATACAGTGCAATTACGTCCTGCAGAACTGCTCGGCAATCGGAAGGGCGTGCCAGAACGGCGCCTGCGTGCTTGGCTCAGGGGTTTATTCGCCCGCCTCGTGCATGTCCAACATCACCGTTGCGAACACGTCCGAGCGCAGGACATTCACATTCATCTCCGGCATATGCATGAGCAGCTGCACCAACGGCGCCAAGCAGTGCCTGAACAATTCGGCGGAGCAGCTCTGCGGCGATTTCAACAACGACGGCTGCTACGAATGGGGCACGCCGGTGGGCTGCCCCGCGGGCTATTCCTGCTCGGGCGGAGTGTGCAACCCCGGCTCAGCAAACACCATCACCCTGGTTTCCCCGCCGCACGGCACGTCCTATTCCACCAACGCCTCGTCTGCGGACGTTCCGCTGCGCTTCCAGACGAACTACGCGCCCTACGGGAACGTGTGCACGCTCACGCTCAACGGCTCGCTCAACAAGACAAAGACCATAAGCGGCATTTACTCGGGCGCGCTCATCGCCGATATTGAGACTCTCGCGGTGGGGCCGTACAGCTGGAACGTGAGCTGCCCGTGCCCCGTGGACCCCGTTGCGTTCTGCAACGCGGCGTGCGCAGGCGCCACCCCGTGCTTCTGCACCCCGCCCACGTGTGCCGTTTCCTATTCCCAGAACTGGCAGTTCAGCGTCGCGAACGCCTGCGGCAACCACAACTGCGACCAGGGCGAGAGCTGCGCCTCCTGCCCCGGAGACTGCGGCAACTGCCCGCCCTCGTTCTCGCTCTCCTTTGTCTACCCGACGCCCAGCAACGGCACGGTCCAATCTGCGAACTGGGCTCTAATAAACGTTTCCGGCACTCGCTCCGTTTCATCGGTGAATATCAGCTTCGGGCCCTCGGGAAGCCAGGCCGCGCTGCCGATGGCCGCTTGGGGAATAAGCGCGATGCGCAACATGACCGCGCTCCAGCCGGGCACCTACCTCTACAGCGCGTACGGGTGCGACGTGTTCAGGAACTGCTCGCAGACCGAGACGAGGGTTCTCACGGTCACGGGCGACACCACCCCGCCCACGATAGTGCTGCACAGCCCCTCTGATTCGTATTCCTCTTCCAGCTCGTTGGTCTTCTTCAACTTCACGGCGACGGACAACAGCGCGAGCGTGCTGGACTGCTCGCTTTACGTGGACGGCTCGGTGTGGGCGCGCAACTCCTCGACGCAGAACGGGACGCCCACGTGGTTCGCCCTTAATAATTTCTCCATAAACATAGACCACTACTGGAACATAACGTGTTCGGACGCGCCCTCGTGCGCGTGCGGCGGATAAGATGGAAAAAACAGCCGCTGGCTTCAAAATACCGGTTTCCGGTTCCAGTCGTCAGCAGACGGCCGCCCGTTGCGCGCCGCGCGCAACATCCGGGTTCCCGGTTCCGGAAATGGCGAAACCCGGAACGCAAAACAGGAAACCCCGCTTCAGCGCCCGGACGGCAGTTTACTTCCTCGTGCTTTTGGCCGTTGCGGCTTCATACGCGTGCGTCAATGCGTGCGGAAACGGGATATGCAATGGCGCGGTGTATACCTGCATGGCAATCAGCCCTTATTGCCCTCCGGTTTCCAGCCTGCCGTGCGCCGAAACCCCTGCGAGCTGCCCGCAGGACTGCCATCCGCCGTGCACCAACTTATGCCCAGCAGGAGCGACCCAGTGCTCTGGCCCGCAGATTCAGACCTGCGCGCTGGGTGCGAACGGCTGCTATGAC
>JAKANX010000088.1 GCA_021823425.1 Microcaldota archaeon | reverse complement strand
AGGGGCGCCTGCGCTGCCAATTCAAGAAGGGAGGGCAGCGACTTTTCCTTAATTAGCTTTTCAGCGAGCTCGGAAAGGAGTTTTTTCCGCAGCTCCGCGTACTTCTGCTGCGTTAGCTTGAGGTTCCCGATTACGAAGTTCGCATTCCTCAGGTTGAAGGAGAACATGGCGTTCTGCGAGCCGAAGAGGCCGTGGCAATAGTACGAATCGGAGCATTTGCGGCAGTTGTGGGCCTCTAGGCAGCGCGTTATGTAGCCGTTGTCGTACGAGCTTATGCAGAAATTCGAGCTGCCGAAATGCACGCACCCGAACATGTTGGTGCTGTACTCAAAGTTGTTGCAGTACGCGACGTGCTTGGAGAACGAGGCCTGTATGCAGTTGTAGACGTAGAAGCTGTCCACCACGTCGCTGCTCTTGCTTACCATTTTCGAGGTGCCGAGCGAAATGCCGCCGGTGTAGGACACTCTGCCTTCGAGGGCCTCGAGGATTGAATCCACGTCCTTAATCTCGTTTATGGAAAGCGGCGCGAACTTCTTTCCGAAGTCCACCTCGTCGAACGAGCAGGCTGGCGCTGATGGCGGATAGAAAGGCAGGACGAATGCGACCTGCTTTCCCGAGAGCGAGGATTTCCTGAAAACGACGTTTGAAGTGGCGCGCGAAAGCCATTTCTCGTAATCCTTCAGCGGGCCCGCGTCCGCCTCAAGAAGGGTCTTGCACGTGGAGCGCCAGTGCTTGTCCAGTTCAGGGTAAGGGCCGCCGTCTTCTTCTATTGGCTCACCCTCCGAAAACCACTTTTATCACTTCCACTTTCTCCTTTGCCCCGATTTCCGCGTCGTCCGGCACCAGTTTTCCCCCTACTTTTACTAAAACTTCCTCGCGCGCGAGCATGAGGCTCTGCAAAAGGGAGGAGATTTTCCCGCCCTTGAACCCGACCCGGATTTTTTCGCCGTTAACGATGACAATCATGGAAGTATATCGCGGTCAACATTTATATACTTTGGAAGAGAAACGGCGCCTATGAAGAGCGTTGACGACAGCTACGCGATAATAAGGATAGCCGCGGCAGCGCTTGTCGCCCTCATCGTAATTTTCGTGATAGCGACGTTAGTCCTCACCTGAGCGGCAGCTATTTAAACTTCAAACCTGAATGTGGGAACATGGCACGAAAAACACGCGCGCGGAGGAAGGCTGCGCCGAAGAAGGGGCAGGGCTCGACCGAATACCTGGTGGCCCTCGTCGTGGTGCTCGTAATCGCCGTCATCGCCATTGCGCTCCTCGGGGGGTTCACGCCTTTCGGCACCCAGACCACGATTGAGCAGAGCCAGGCGTACTGGCAGGGCGCTACGCCCTTTTCAATAGAGGAGGCGCAGATAGTGACGCAGAACGGCACCGGCTGATTCGCTGATGATTCCATGGCCGAGCCCGAACTACTTCCCTGGACCGAGAAATACCGCCCGCGCACGCTAGCGGACGTCGCGGGGCAGGAGGAGATAATAAGGACGCTCCGGGCGTTCGTGAAGGCGAGGAACATGCCGAACATGCTCTTCGCGGGCCCGCCGGGGGTGGGGAAAACCACCGCTTCAATAGCCTTGGCGCACGAGCTTTACGGGGACAGCGTAAAGGGGAATTTGCTGGAGCTCAACGCCTCGGACGAGCGCGGAATAGACATAGTGAGGGGAAAGATAAAGGATTTCGCGCGCAGCGTGGGAATGGGAGACGTGCAGTTCAAGCTCATTTTCCTAGACGAGGCGGACGCGCTCACCCCGGACGCGCAGCACGCGCTCAGGAGGACGATGGAACTCTATTCCAACGTGACCAGGTTCATACTCAGCTGCAACTATTCATCAAAGATAATAGAGCCGATACAGAGCAGGACCGCGATATTCCGGTTCCTCAAGCTCGGCGAGGCGGACGTGAAAAGGAGCCTGGAGCACGTCGCCAAGTCCGAAGGGCTCAAGATGGACGAGGACGCGTTTTCGGCCCTCTATTACATTTCCGAGGGCGACATGCGCAAGGCGATAAACGTGCTGCAGGGCGCGGCAATACATTCCAAGCATATCACAAGGGACATGGTGTACAAGATTTCCGCGCGCGCCGAGCCCAAGGAGGTCCGCGAGATGATGGAGCTTTCAATAGACGGGAAATTCGGCGAGGCGCGCAAGAAGCTCGAGGCGCTGATTGTGAATTACGGGCTCTCGGGAGAGGACATCATACTCCAAATGTACAGGGAGGTGGACGGCCTCAAGGTGGACGAGAGGAAGAAGGTCCAGCTAATTGACAGGATAGGCGAGTACAACTTCAGGCTCGTGGAGGGCGCCAACGAGAGGATACAGGTGGAGGCGCTGCTCGCGCAGCTCATGCTGCTTGGCAAGTGAAGTCATTCTTATATACTACTTAGGCGGCAGGATGGATTATGCACAAGGAGAGCTAAGGCACAGCGGGTTGTCCGGAATATAGGTAAAACCACTAAAACCCATTATTTTTAAACATTCTTGCAGACACACCTAGTATGACTTTTAGGCACACCCATAGTGCAACCGGGCAAGGGGAGAATAGGAAAGGAAAGCTCGGCAATCCCCTTCTTGAGGAAAAGCTTCCTGAAGGAACACTGACTGCGCGGAAGTTCGGCGCGCTCTCCGGGGAAGATGCGAGGCGTGTTTCGCAATTCCTCAACGGCGCCGGGCGCGTAACCCTGTTCTCCAACATAGAAAAGGCGCTTGCAGGGAAACCAACTTCATTCTCGGAAAGCGAACGCCACGCGATTCACGACATTTCCACGGCGATTTCCATGGGCCGCATTAACGTCGCTGGCATTAGCGCATATGAGCTCGGAAGGTTCCAGGAAAAGCTGCGCAACATTTCCGGGAACGGAACTTCCCAAAAAGCCGCGGAATGCGGGCAAACGGCCGTGGATTACATGGATTGCCAACAGGTGGCGTCTGCGCTGGAAAAGAAGGGATGGGAAGGGGCGGACGCGGGCAAGGCGGCCGAATGGCTCGTGCACGCTTATTTGGGGCTGGACGGAAATGCCCCATATTCCAAAGAAGATGTGGACGGAGCGCTGAAAAAATACGGGGATGCGCGCACGTGCTGCATCGGCAAGGTAATGGTGCTTGCGGAAGCCGAAACTGACGCCAGCAAGGGCGTTTTTCCCACCCTTACCGCGGCTGCGCGCGCCGCCTACCGCATGGTCGGAATAGACATGAACACCCTGCTTGCGGAAATGTACAGGCTGGACTGGAAGCGGATAAAGGGAACGTCCAAATACGACGGATACACCGTCAAGGACATAGGCGACGGAATAAAGCTGATAAAGGAGAAGGGAATCACGAGGGGAAGGAAGCCCGCGAGCATGCTCGGAGGATGCGACCCGTACATGGTGCTGCCCACCATTTTCAAGGAAATAAGGGGCTATGGCAAGGAGGGGTTCTCCGCGGCCCTCGTAAACGCGACACGGGACTATTTCTCGGGCATAAAGGATTCGGAGTTCGAGCGGCACGTTTTCTGCGGCGGCAAGAACGTGGGGCTCGATGCGAAGGAATTCCTTTACGCGGGGCTGCTTCACGAGGACAGCCCGAAAATTACGCTGCGCTTCGCTGCATTGCATTATTCGAGGAACGTGGAGAACCTGCTCAACTACCCGGAGGCGCGCATGCTCGCAGCTGATTTCGCGAGGGAATGGGCGGGAACGCTCGCCTCTTTCGGAAGGAGGGGGATGGGCGGCGCCGAGGAGGCCGAGGAAAAGGTGCGCGGAACGGGAATGCACGCGGAATACATGCACACTGCGCTCAAAATCATCAGGACAAGCCTTGCGCTGAACAAGTGATGGAAATGGATTTGCTCGCAATGTACAGGTTCAAGCCGATAAGGGAAATCGCCAAGTCCCACGGAAAGAGATGCGGCGCGAGCGCCGAGGTCATGGCCCGCCGCATACGGGAAGCGGTTTTCAGCGGGCTGCTTGAGGGCCGCGACATGGAGCAAGGGGGGAAGTGCGATCCCGCCCAAGTGGATGAAATCGTGAACGACAAGGCATACCGGCCCTTTTTCACAGGGAACGTTATGGATATCCGGATGCTCCTTTCCGGAAAGAAGCCCGAGCCGGAGCGGATGATGCCGGAAAAGCACGCGCCTTCAACCGTACTACACGAGGAGGCGCAGGTGGAGGTTGGACCGGCCCCGGCAATTGCTGAAATTCGTGTTGAGAAAGTTGCCGAACTCCCGGTCCCCGAAACCCAGAAGGAGCAGGTTCCGGCAGGCGAACCTGCCAAGCCGCAAATGAACGAGGTGGAAACCTCCGGGGTGGAGGAAGGCAGGCTGGAGCTGCTAAGGCGGGAGGCAGATTTGCTCGCGAAAAGGCACGCGCCGGAAAAATACGCTTCCACCGAGGACATGGTGCTCGCGGTCCTCTGCGACTTGGAGAGGAGCGGGGCGATGGACAAGGGAAACGGAAACGGAGGGCCGCGTGCGCACGATGACGGAAAGGCCCGCTACTACACCCGAATGGTGGAAATGGAGCAGTACGTCCCCATCCGGACCGGGGAGAAATTCGAGGAGTTCGAGAGGGAGGCGTTCCTGCTCGCCGAAAAACTCATGGCCGAAGGTGGGTGGGTGAACCGGGACGATTTCCTGAAGCACATCG
>JAKANX010000087.1 GCA_021823425.1 Microcaldota archaeon | reverse complement strand
CTATGAATATGGGCTTGGTCTTTGCAGCCTCGGCCGCGAGCGCGAGCTTCTGTTCGTCGCTCCAGTTTAGTATTTCCGGAAGCGCGAGCCTCTTGACCATCCCCTCGGCCTGCGCCTGGCTGATTTTCATGGATGCGAAAACGTCGTAGAGCGCCGACGCCGGCTTACCCTTGACCTTGTTCCAGTTCCTCTCTATTATGTTTGCAATCCAGTGCGTAATCTCCTTTTCAAGGAATTCAACTTCCGCTGCGGGATCGCAGCCAACGCCCGCGTTGCCCTCCAGGTCCGTCCTTCCGCTCGCGTCTATGACCTGCACGAGCGCGTCCGCCTGCCGTATGTCGTCTAGGAACTGCAGGCCGAGGCCCCTTCCGAGGTGCGCGTCGGGCACCAGCCCTGCCACGTCGGTAATCTGCACGGGCGCGAACCTGGTCCCGTTTATGCAGGACGAATCGCGGGGCTCGCACACATATTGTTTCCCGTTCCCTGTTTCGGGTTTCGGGACGGGCGACCCGGAACCGGAAACCGCCTCTGCCTGCGCAGCATAGCCGTGCCTTGCCATGAGTTCGGTGTGCGGGCACTGCTTGCGCACGTACGCGACCGCCCTGTTCGGCTCTATCGTCGTGAACGGGAACGGCGCTATCTTCGCGTCCGCCATCGTGAGCGCCGAGAAGAACGTGCTCTTGCCCGCGTTCGGCTTTCCAACCACTCCTATTGAAATGGACATTTTTCCGGACCTCCCGCTATGAACGGGAATAAGTTTAAAAATTCTCATTCAAAAATAGATGCGACGAGTTTATAATTGAATTTGAAAACGGGGGTTGCATGACTGTACTTGTGCCAAAGAAGGTATTTTTCACCAAAGGGGTCGGAAAGAGCAGGGACTACCTCTCTTCCTTCGAGAGCGCGCTCCGCGACGCCGGAATAGCGCAGTTCAACATCGTGAGCGTTTCCAGCATTTTCCCTCCGGGGTGCAAGGCCATTTCCAAGGACCAGGGCCTCAAGCAGCTCAAGGCCGGGCAGATACTCTTCTGCGTGATGTCGCGCATAGCGTCCGACGAGCCCAACCGGCTCATCGCGTCCAGCGTGGGCTGCGCGCTTCCCAAGGACAAGAGGAAGTACGGCTACCTCAGCGAGCACCACGCGTTCGGCCAGACCGACGAGAAGGCGGGCGAATACGCCGAGGACCTGGCAGCGTCCATGCTCGCCACCACTCTCGGGCTGCCGTTCAACCCGGAGCAGGCGTGGAACGAGCGCGAAAAATATTTCAAAATGAGCAAGGAGATAGTCAAGACCACGAACATAACCCAGTCCGCGATTTGCGACAAGAACAAGCAGTGGACCACGGTGATTGCCGCGGCCGTTTTTATTTTCTGATTTTGCACGATTAGTTTTTTCTTTTTTTGTTCCTAAGCCGCCTTCCCGTGCTTTTCATTGTGCGAGTGGTTGCCCGAAGGATGGTGCGTTTCCTTGTGCTCATCCTTGCGGTGCGAATGCCCGCCGCCTATGTGCACCGTCGCAGCGCCCACGTTGAAGTGCTTCTCGTATTCCATCACCGACTTGGGGCCCTCGTGGTGGTGCGAATGGTGATGGGCGTGGGCATGATGGTGGTGCTCGGCATTCGAAAAGGAATCCGCGTGCTCTGCCATCTTGATTCCGGAATCGGCCCCCTTTGCAATCACGTGCTCGGACGCGTTCCTTATCCTTTCAACGCCGTGCTGGATAATGTACTCGCTGAGCCTCTTCTTGACGTGCTTCATTGTCTTGTACCATTTGTTGTGGGGTATCAGGCGCACCCAGAACCTCACTCCGGCTATCTTGGTGTGTATGTAATCGGGAATTCCCTCCCAGTTCCATGAATTTGAAATCGGATTTGAACCCGGATGGGCGGCTTCGGCTGCCGGAACGGTTTCCGAATCCCCTTTCGTTTCCCTGTTCGCAGCCTTTGAAGCGAGCGTTTTCAAATCCTGGGCGGGAAGAGCAAGTGCAGGGGCTTCGCTGTTCGCGGGCTTCCCTGAAAAATCAACTTCGTGCCATTTGCCGAACTGCCTCGCCGCAAGCGCGTTTGGCGCCCTCTCCGGCTGGAGTTTCATAGTGGTAGCACTAGGCCTGAAATTCATAATGGTTCTATTGAAAACCACCTTTAAATAGTTTTCTGCGCCTACTACGCTCTTTGTCGTATTCACGACGTTTGCTCCTCTATGTTTTCCCTTGCGGCGAGCAGGAATTCATTGAGCTTCCCGCAAGGGACGCTCGCGCCAGCAGCGACCGCGTGGCCCCCTCCGATTCCGCCGGCCCTTTCCCCCGCGTATGCGACCATTTTCCCCAGATTTATGTTCAGCCTTTTCGCCGCGCGCGAGGACACCTTTATGTCCCCGGCCTCGCCGCTCGCAACCCCTATTACCGGCTTGCTGCCGTTCTGGAGCGCCATGCCGCACACTATCCCTATTATCCCCTCGTCTATCGCGCCGCGCGCGTCCAGGAACATGAACGCGCCCAAATCCACGAGGTTGGCGCGTGCGAAATTTATCCCGTCCCTTATCATGCGCTTGTGCAGCGCTAGGAAACTGGACGCCTCCAGGTAAGCTGCCTCATCGCCCATGCACACCGCTATCCCCAGCTCGGGCCTGCCGTGCCTCCCGCACGCGTTGAGCACGGTGGAGAATTCGTGCGCGTCGTGGAGCGCGCTCTTCCACGGCCTTGCGGGCAGGTCGTACACCTCGCCTACCAGATCGTATTTCCTTCCGTTTCTGGAGAGTATCTCGGCAATCGCGGAAACAAGCCTCGTTTTCTCGTTTGCATCCAAATCCGAATAAACCCTCCAGTCTTCGCCTTTTTTCGCCTCTATCCCCAAGTCCTCTAGGAGCTTCTGCGCATGGTCCTCATTGTACGAAATCCCCGGAATGAACGGCTCGTCGCTGTAGGCGAGGAACTGCACGAGCGGCCGCGAATACCTGCCGTAAAACCTCAGGTCCGTGCTTTTCCTTACCGCGCCCGCAGCGATTCCCTCCTCGAGCATGACCCTGTTCGCGCCCACGAGGGGGTACTGCATGTCCCCGAGCGCGCCCACGAGGCCCAAATCCGGGTTCTTGCCGAAGACAAAATAGGCCGTGCCCGACGCGCTCAGCTCGCTCCCCCCGTCCACGCCGTGCATCATGGGGTTTATTTGCGGTTTTCCGGCCCTCAGTTTCCCGTTCCCGGTTTCGCTTCCGTATGGCTGGTGGTGGTCTATGATTAGGACGTCGTTGAGCTCGTTCACGCGCCCGAAATTGCCCAAATCCACGAATATTATCTCCTTCTCTTTCCCAACTTTCTCAATCGCCGCGTCATCTAGCTTCTTGATGCCCAGCATCCTGTGCTTCCTGTTCGCGGACACGAACGCGGACTTCACCAGCGCCCCAGAACTCAATCCGTCGGCGTCGTAATGGTGCACGATAAGGGGGTCGGAGAAGCCGAACGCTATCCTTTTCGCTTCCGCGCACGCGGTACGGAATTCCTCAAAGCCCATAAGCGGATTTGGCGCAATGGGCTTAAATTACATTCCCAGCCCGGCCGTGATGAACGAAATTCCAATCGCGAGGAGGAAAAGCCCGAGCACCTTCGCGAGAACGAGGATTGCCTGCGCCCCGAGCTTCCTGCGTATCCCGTCCGCGTTCACGAGCACCGCCCACGAGAGGAAGAGTGCGACCAGCGTAGCCGCGAGCGGAATCAGGATTCCCTGCTCGCCCGCCATGATTATCAGCGTGCTCATGAGGCCGGGCCCGGTGAGCAGCGGAGTCGCTATAAGCGTGGTGAGCGCGGTCTTTGCCCGCTTGCCGTTGTGCGCAAGTTCCAGCCCGAGCACCGTTTCTATTCCGAGCAGCCCGAGCACTATTCCCCCTGCAATCTTGAACGAGGAAATGTCTATGCGCATGAGCGAAAGCAGCGGGGTTCCGGCGACGAGGAATATCACGGCGAGCGCGCCCGCAATCAAAATGGCGTCCTTGGCGGAATGGCCCACCTCCTCCTTGTTCATCTTTCCGGTGAGGATTAGGAAGAGCGGAAGGCTGGCGAACGGGTCTATGATTACGAAAATGTAAACGAACGCCGAAACGAATGCCGCGAACTGGTCCATGGCTTCCTTTTGGAGTCAAAAATTAAAAGGCAATCGCAGTTATTTGAATTCTCCCGCGCCCTGCCTCAGCACTTTTTTGGTTTCCAGGTCAACCACGGTGGAAGGCGCGCCGAACTGCGTCTTCCCGCCGTCTATGCAAAGGCCCGCGCCCTGCCTCAGCCTCGCGTCCACCGCATTGAGCTCGGACGCGTCCTTTTTCCCGCTGATGTTCGCGCTCGTCGCTATTACGGGCGCGCCGAACTCCAGGACGAGCTTGCGCAGGAAGAAATGGTGCGGCACGCGCACGCCTATCTTCCCTTCCTGCCCGGCGAGCGTTTTCCCCTTCCTCAAATTCAGGATGAACGTGTACGCGCCCGGAAGGTATTCGGAAAGCAAATTCGCGTCCGCGTTGGAAACGTCGCACCATTCCCTTATCATGCCCCGCCCGGACATCACGACGGCGAGCGGCTTTCCCCTGTCCCTTTCCTTGAGCGCGTATATCTTTTCCAGCACCTCGCCGCTCCTTGCGTCGCCTCCCATCCCGTAAACGGTATCAGTGGGGAAAACGATTATGCCGCCCTCCCGC
>JAKANX010000086.1 GCA_021823425.1 Microcaldota archaeon | reverse complement strand
CAGTCTCCTCGTCGCTGGAGGACGGCGCGTCCGTAACCGGAGGCGGAAGCATAGAGATGGAGCTTTCCAAGGAGCTCATGGCATACGCGACTGAAATCGGGGGGAGGGAGCAGCTCGCGATACAGGCGTTCGCAGAGGCGCTCGAATCCATACCGCGCACTCTCGCCGAGAACGCGGGAATGGACCCCATAGACACGCTCGTTTCGCTCAGGAACAAGCACAAGGGCAAGGACGGCAAGTACGCCGGCGTTGACGTCATGGCGGGCCAGGTGGGCGACATGCTCAAGAACGGCGTGCTCGAGCCTTCGAAGGTCAAGAGGCAGGCAATAACGAGCGCAACCGAGACCGCGAGGCTCATCCTGAGGATTGACGACATAATCAGCTCAAGGGGCAAGAGCGGCCCCGCAGGCGGCATGGGCCCCGGCGGAATGGGCGGCCCCGGAGAGGACATGTGATAAAAGGGGCATCTGGGGCAGAATAAGTCTGCCCCTTTTAACAACCCCTTCGCGATATGTCTCAAACCGAGTGCGCTCGGCACTAAAGTGCGCGAGCGCACAATCGTCAAACTCTCTGTTTGTTTTTCTATCTTTTCTTTCTCATTTGCGTTTTGTCCTGAATTTTATCCCCTGAACCCTTCGTTATCGCGTACGCGCCGGCAAGTATGAAAGCCGCGCCGAGGAGCGCGAGCCACGAGGGCATCTCGTGCAGAATCAGCGCGGCGAGCCCGGTCGCGAACACTGTTTCCACGGAAGTTATTATGAAGACGTGCTGGGCCTTGACTAGCTTTACGCCCTGCATGAACAGGATGTATGCGACCGCGGTGGAAAGGAACCCGAGCCCGAGCAGCTGCCACCAGTTCGCTATGCCCGCCGACAGCGAAGACGGGCTTAGGAAAAATATGCAGAAAGCCGCGACCCCAATATACTGCCAGAACGGCACGTAAGCGCTGGAGACTTTTTGCGAAAGCGATTTTGACACCGCTGCCATTGCCGCGAACGAAAACCCTGCGCCGAGCGCAAGTAGATTTCCAAGCAGGGCATCCGAGCCCAGCGCGAGCGAGGACGGATTCACTATTAGGAGCGTGCCCACCGTGGCTGCGGCGATTCCCAAAATAGTGCGGGGCTCTATCCTCTCGTTGAGGAAAACCCTTGCTAGGATTACGGAAAACACGGGCGCGGTGTAAAGCAGGAACACTGCGTTGGAAACAGGCACGTACTGGAGCGCGGTGATGTATAGCCCGGTGTTCAGGCCCTGGAACACCACGACCAGCAGGGTCCTGGGCAGCTCGACAAGCGAGAGTTCCGAGGTTTTCCCACGAACGAGAACGAACGCGGCCACGCACACCCCTGCAACGGCCATCCTGAAGAACAATATTTCAATTGGCGCGATTCCGGACATCAGCTTTACGAATATGCCTATGAATGCAGCAAGCGCCGAATATGCGAGAAGCCGCGCGTATCCGTGCGCCCGGCCGTCCGGTGAAGCCATGCAGGCATATCCGCGGACAGCTTAAAATCACTTGTTGCCCTCCCGGTTCCTGAAGTATTCTATTATCTTCCCGTAAAGCTCGCGCGTCTCCTGCCTCGGCAATCCTTCCTGTTCAGCGCGCGCCTCCACGCCCGCTAGCACCTGCTCCTCCCGGCAGTTGTCCAGCACCGGCGTTCCGAGCTTTCCCTTCGCATCCCCGATTTTTTTCACGAGGCGCATGCGCTGCCCGAAAAGGCTGACCACGGCGGAATCCACGCCGTCTATTTCCTGCCTGCACCTGCGGATTATCGTTTCGGGGTCCTTTTTCAGGCCCAGAAGCTGGGCTATGCGCGACGCATTCCCATCCCCGTGCGCCGCTCCGTTTTCGCCATCGGCCCTGCCGGCCTTTTTCCTGAGCTTGGCGATATCCATAATTGGATATGCGCTGTGTGTCTTTTAATCGTTTTGTGTACCCCTTCAACTTCGGGCACTGGAAGCCACCCCTCCTTTTTTCTTTATAAATTCCAGAAGGGCGAGCAATGCACCCCAGATGCGAAGGAAGGAAAAAGGAGAGAAAGGCGATTGCATGATAGAGGACGAGATAATCCATTGGTGGAAGGACGAGAAGGGCGAGCAGCACCGCACCATTCTTCGGATAGAGAGCGAGCCCGTGACCCAGAACAACGGCTTCCCTAGGGACGGAGTGGTGGGGATACGGGTGATAAACACCGTTTCCGCGACCGCGATAAAGCTGAGCCCGCAGGAGGCGCTCGCGGTGAGCACGCAGCTGCTCTCGGTCGCCAAGGACCTGATGAACCAGAAAAGGAAACTGTGGCAGGCCCACGAGGACTGATTTGCATGCAAAATCGCATATCATTCCGCGACGGAGGACTCGGATTCAGGAGGCCAAGGCACTGAATGTAAAATAGGAAAATAAGAGAAATAAATGAGGAAAGAAGCCCCTACTTGCAGACGTGAAGCTTCTCGTCGCACGCCTCGCCCGAGGCGCAGTCCGCGTCAGTCGCGCAGTTGCCGACCTTGGTGTTGCACTTGTGCGCGAGCGTGTCGCAATACTGCCACGTGCCGCAGTCCGCGTAGCTGTTGCAGTAATCCCGCTTGGCGGTGCACACGTGCGCATTGGGGTCGCACAATTCCCAGCCGGCGCACTCGCTGTCGGCGGCGCAGAATCCATTCCTCGCGACGCACTTGTTGAGCGACTCGTCGCACCTGCTCCAGTTCTCGCACTCCAGGTCGTTCTTGCAGAACCCGGGCTTGGACTTGCAATAGTTCGTGGTTGCGTTGCACGTCTGCCACTGCGCGCACTGGTAATCCGAATCGCACCTTCCGTCCATGGGCACGCACTTGCTCGCAAGCACGTCGCACGTCTGCCATCCCTGGCAGTCGTAGTTGTTGTTGCACAGGCCGGGCCTCGGCTTGCACATGTGGACCTGCGGCTGGCACCACTCGCTCTGCGGGTTGCACACCGCGTCGCTGTCGCAGAACCCGGGCTTCGCGGTGCAGTTCTCGCTTATGCAAACCTGCCAGCTCGGGCAGTCCCCGGTTATCCTGCACTTGCCCGCCTTGTACATGCACAAATGGTTGGTGGTGTTGCAGTACCTGAGCGTGTCGTTGCACTCCGTGTCCGTATTGCAGTATCCGGGCCTGAGCACGCACGTCTTCTTGTCCGTGTCGCAGCTCTGCCAGTCCTTGCACTGCTTGTCAGTAGTGCATCCGGTGCTCGTGCATCCGGTCCCCACTAAGAGGACTGCGAACAGCGCGAGCGCCAAAACCAGGTAAATCGCCTTCATAAGTAACACCGCATCATCAAATACCTGAAAGTATATTTTCTATAAATCTTTTAAATCCCATCCAGCGCCTTCTCCAGCTCCGCGAGCGTGCCTATCTCCGCGTCCGCCGCGCTTTTGCCCGACGAATACTTGGAGCCCCGCCTGCGCACGCGCACCGCCTTCCATCCCGCGGACTTCGCGGCGAGCACGTCCTTGTCCTCCCGGTCGCCTATCATTACGCAGGTTTCCGGTTTTGCATCAGCCAGTTTCGCTATCTTCCGATAGAACGCCGGGCTCTTCTGGACGCCGGTATCCTCGGAGACGAAAACGCGCTCGAAGAACATCGCCAGCTTCATGCGTATTAGCTTGTCCCACTGCTTTACCGCAATCCCGTCGCTCGCCGCGTAGAGCGCGTATTTGCCGCGCAATTTCAGCAGGGTGAGCGGGACGTCCGGATACGGGTGTATCGCGGCCTTGGTGTCGTGGTACGCGCCCACTGCCGCAGCGACGTATTTGGCGCGCTCCTCCACGCCCAGCCTTTCCAGGAGCGCGTCAAAATGATTTGGATAGTTGGAGCCCTTTACCTCTATAACTTTATCCAGCGCCTTTTCCAGCCCGGAATAGGAAACGTCCAGCCCCATCTCAATAATCGCGTTCAGCGCGTTCCTCCTCGCAAGCGTGGAGAATTCGGTGGACGGGAACAATACGTCGTCAATGTCGAAGAAGAGCCTTTTGCCTCCTGCCATAAGGGCGGTTTAGCTCCGGGAGTATAAAATACCTACTTTCTTGCGAACACGAGGTACGCGGTGTGCGTGAGCCCTATGTGCTGCGGCCTAACGCCGTATTCCCTTACCTCGAATTCCCGCACGAGGGATTCAAGCATGAATATCTCCACGAAACCGGACTTGTGGCACTCCATGTAGAACGCCTTGGCCTGCTCCACGTTCGGCAGATATCCCACGCACCAGCCGCCGGCCTTGAGCGCCCCGTACGCGGAAGGCACGGCCCTTTCCGCATCCGGCATGTCCAGGGACACCAAATCAACGTCCTTCTCGTCAATCCCCTCCAGTATGTCCTTGGGCTTTAGCTCCACATTTGTAATTCCGGCGCGCTCAAGGTTCTTTCCCGCAAGCTCGAAGAACTCGGGCTTCCTCTCGTAAGAATAAACCTTCCTGCTCACGTTCGCCAAAAGCGCGGTCAGGAAAGCGCTTCCAGCTCCTGCTTCCACCACCACGCTCTCCTTTCCCAGCCCGGTGTAAGCTATTATGAGCCCCGCGTCCTTGGGCTGTATTATCGCGGGCCCGCGCTTGTGCCTTCTCAATATCGCCGGAAAATGAAATTTCAAATCCACATCAATCACTTCCTCATCTTCTCCCGGTATTCGGCCATCTTCTTCCGCAGCCCCTTGTCCGAAACCGAAAGGATTTGCACGGCGAGCAGCGCCGCGTTCTTGCCGTTGTCTATTCCCACCGTTGCCACGGGGATTCCAGG
>JAKANX010000085.1 GCA_021823425.1 Microcaldota archaeon | reverse complement strand
CCCCCACTTTCATTTATTATCTTATTATGACACATTATTTAAATGCTAGCTGCCATTAATGGATGATGGGCGAGCGGCTCGCGAAGTTCAAGGCGGTGTTTTCCGATTCTTCCAGCCATCCGCGCATCTCCAAATTGTTTTCAAGGTTCATGGAGCGCCCCGAATCAACGAAAGCAAATGGCTTCGGGAGCAAGGGAAACGCGGAGCCGCTAATCGCCGCATTCGCCCCGCTTCTGTCTGCCCCGGAACTGAAATCCCATTTTTCCGCGCTGCGCGAATCCGCCAAGTCCGCTGAAACGGCGTTCGAATACGAGGGGGAGGGAAAGAAGGAGAGCCTCCCGATCGCGGCAGGCCTGCTCCTTGAAACCGGCCACGAGCTGTTCAACGTTTTCCGCACCCTCGGTCCGGGGCACGCGAAGCGCCCTGAGATTGGAAACCTTGCAATCGGAATGTACATTCGCGCGTCCGAGGTTTACGAAAAGGACGGGCGTTTCGATCACGCGGGCTTTTCCGCGGAGCAGGCCTTCGGAACCGCCACTGCGCTTGGGCGCAAGGACGCGTCCGAGCTTGCCGAGAGGCGCGACACCATGTACGGAAGGGCTGCGGCGCAGCCCGACCCCTGACCGATTATTCGTATCTCAATGCTTCCAAGGGGGAAACCTTGGACGCGTTCCACGAAGGGACGAATCCGCTCACCATCCCTATTAGGAATGAAATCAGGAAAGCCCCTGCAATCACGAACGGGCTTATGTAAACCGGGGCGCCTAACTGCTCTGCGGCAAGGAGCACGGCTATGGAGAGCACCACGCCTATTACGCCTCCGATAAGCCCGATTATCCCGCTTTCAACTAGGAATATGGCGAGTATCTCGTCCCTCTTTGCCCCGATTGCCTTGAGGGTGCCGATTTCCCTGGTGCGCTCCACAACTGCCATGAACATCGTGTTCATTATGCCCACGCCCCCCACTATGAGGGAAATGGCGGCTATCGCGCCGAGGAAAACAGTAAGCAAAGAAGTGATGGAGCCCACGGTGCTGTTTATGAAGCTCGGCGTCACGAGGCCGAAGTCCTCCTCGCCCTCGCGCTCCCCGCGCTTGTTGCGCAGCGCGACCTTGATTTCATCCGCGACCTCGTCCACGTTCGAGCCGTCCTTTGCCTTTACCACTATTGAATTGACCTCCTTGTTCAGCAGCCTGTCCGAAAACAGGTCCTTTGCGTCCGTGTAGGTCATGAACATGCCGCTGTCCACGGACGCGAAAACGTTCCCCGTTTTCTTCAGGATTCCAACCACGCGGAAGGGCTTCCCGTTGATGTCTACGCGGTTGTTCACCTTGACCTCGTTCTTTCCGAAGCCCGTCGCCGCCATGTCGTTCCCCAGCACCACTGCGCCAACGTCCGAGTCGCTCAGGTACCTTCCGTCCCCCACCACTATTTCGCTGAACACCTGCTGGTATACGCTGGGCTCTATTCCGGAAACGCTGGCCGTTATGTTCTTGCCCTTGAAATCCACCACCGCGCGCTGGCTCAGCGTTGGCGAGACCATGTCCACGTCCGCAATCTTCCGTATTAGCTCAACGTCGTTGGTGGTGAGTATTCCGCTGGTCGCCCCGTTGGGCCCCCTGAAGCCCGATCCCGCCTGCAGGTTGACAGGCACCACGATTATCGTGCTTGTGCCGAACTGCGAGAGCTGCTCCTGCACGGACTGGTTGAGCCCCTGCCCTATGGAGACAAGCACGATTACCGCGGATATCCCTATCACTATCCCAAGGATGGTGAGCCAGGTGCGGAGCTGGCTGTGGGCAAGGCTGTGCGTGCCGTAGGTGAATACGTCCCGGGCTTTCATCATGCCGCCTTGACGGCCTTCTTCCTGAAGAACAGGGCGTACGCCGCGACTATTACAAATGCGGCCCCGCCAAGGAGCCAGACTGTGTTGTCGCCCTGCGCCTGCGGGCTCGTCAGGGAAACAGGTATGGTCTCCTTGCGCGTCACCCACTGGCCGGAAACGTCCTTGTACTTCACGTTGACCGTGAGGTTGCCCGTGTCCGGCGCGTTGCCGTTTATGCGCACCTTGAACTGCACGCTGGAAAAGTCGTCCTTGTTCAGCGTCCCAATATACTGCTGGTTCTGCGCGTTCTCAAGGGTGAAGAAGTCGCCCTCCACTCCGACCGTGGTGGACTCTATCTGGTAGTCCCACGTGTTCGCCACGGTTATGGAAAGGGTGTTCTCCGCGCCCTTGGTCACCGGCACGGTCTTTGCCTCCACGAACACGCTCACGCTGCTGTCCGGGTTTATGTCCACCGTTACGGGTATGGACTTCACCTTCTCCTTGCCCGCGTCCATGTAAGTAATCTGGGCGTCAAGGTTCTGTATTCCCGGAATGAGGTCCGGGTAAATCTGGAACGTGACCTCCTTGGACTCGCCGGAAGCCAGGTCGCCTATCACTATCTCTCCGCTCCTGAGCGTCACGTTCGGGTTGGTGAACGTGAGCCTCACGTCGCCTATCGCCTTCCCGTTGTTGGTAACGCGGAACCTCGCCGCGTTGTCCTTTTTCGGCGCAATCGGGTCCAGCTGCGTGAAAACCAGGTCGGTGCGCTCCTTCTTCACAACGATGACCATCGCGCCGCTGTCGTTCTGCTCGTTGCCGAGCTCGTCGTTGTACGTCATGGCGACGTTCAGCGTGCTCTGGCCCTCGCTCACGTTCAGCGTGTTGAGGTCAATCTGCACGTCCTGCGAGCCGTTGCCCGCAAGCGTGGGAAGGAACACCTGGTCCGCGCCGAATATGGCGAACGGGGGCAGGACGCTTATCCTCACGTCGGAAACGCCGCCGCCGTAGTTGTTTATCGTGAAATTGAACTGCGAGTTCTCCACGTAGGTCTCGCTGAAGTTGGAGAACGTTATCAGGGGCTTGCGCAGCACCGGGATTATTATCGTTGACCTGAAGTCAGGGTTGCTCACGTCGGCGCCCCTCGCTATCCCGGTTACCTTGATGTCAAACCTGTACGTTCCGCTTTTCACGTCGGCATTCGCGGTCACGGGTATTGAAACCGTGGTGCTCGTTCCAGGGTTCATGTCGCCAACCGGAACGGAGCCGCCGAAAGTGAATCCGGAAGGCCCGGAAGTGTCAACCACCACGCTTTCAACCACGCGCGCCAAGTCCACGTTCGTGAGCTTCACGGTTATGGTCCCGCTCTCCCCGGGCGTGAGCACCTGCCTGTCGAAATCCACGCTCGTTATGGAAACCGTTGCGAAGCCCATCCCGAGCACCGCTGCCAAAGCCAATAATGCCGAAAATATCCTCTTCATGCCAACACCTCAGTCCTTTCGATTTTTCCGTCCTTTATGTATATAATCTTATCAGCGTTCCTCGCTATGTTCGTGTCGTGCGTTATCACGATTACCGTCTTTCCGGCCTCGTGCAGCTCCCTTAATATTTTCATCACTTCCAGCCCGCTTGCCGAATCCAGGTTCCCCGTCGGCTCGTCCGCCAGTATTATTTCCGGGTTGAGCACGAGCGCCCTCGCTATCGCGACGCGCTGCATCTGGCCGCCGGAGAGCTGGTTCGGGTAGTGTGCAAGCCTTTCGGAGAGGCCCATCCTGGAGAGGATTTTCACCGTCTTCTCCCTCCTCTCGTCCTCGGGCACTTCCTCGAGCATCAGGGGGACGGCGACGTTCTCGTAAACGTCCAGCGTGCCGATTAGGTTGAACGACTGGAACACGAACCCTATCTTCCTGCGCCGCGCCTCGGCGCGCTCGTTCTCGCCCATCCCGTCGCTGTCCTTTCCGTCTATGAATATCTTTCCCGCGCTCGGCTTGTCCAGCAGGCCGAGCAATTGCAAGAGGGTGGATTTCCCGCTTCCGCTGGGCCCGAGTATGCTTATGAACTCGCCCCTTTTCACCGACAAATCAATTCCGTCCACAGCCCGCACTTCCTCGTCGCCCATCGCGTAGACCTTGTGGAGCCCGTGCGCGCGCAGGACCTCGGCGCCGTCGCTGTAGGGGTGCATGTGCTGCCTCGCCATGCTACTCCCTCCCCCCTGCGAGCATCTCGCGCAGGAACTTGCCCCGCAGGCCCGCGGAAATGTGCGCCGAGACGTTTTTCAGCGTGCTTTCGCCCTTTTTCGTAATCGTGTACACGTAGTTCGTCCTCCTTCCCTTGCCCAGCTTCCTCTTTACAAGGCCGTCCTTTTCCATCCTCGCAAGAAGGGGGTAAATGCGCGAGGCGGCCGCCATGTGCGGCATCCCCTCCTCCCTGTATACCTTCATTATCTCGTAGCCCGAGCGCTCCCGCTTTTCAATTAGCCAGAGGGCCATCACGGCCATCATCCTGTTTATCATCTTATCCTTGAACATGGGAGCATCTCGCGTGGAGAAATCAGATATATACATAATTGTATATATGGGGTTATTTAAACGCTTTGGTTCCCGCACGCGCGCGGATTTTTAAGCTCTTGCGCGCCAACCTGAAAAAGGTGCGCTATCATGCTTATTGTATTCGAGGGAATTGATGGATGCGGGAAGGACACGCAGATAGAATTGCTGAAACCGGGGCTGGACTTCGAGTTCCTCCGCTATCCAACGAGGAATTTCGGAATCCTCAACGACTATCTGGAAAAGAAGGTTAAATTGTCCTCCAAGTCCCTATTCCACCTCTTCCTCGCCGACATAGCCGACGGGCAGGAGAAGCTGAAGCAAAAAGGCAGGCCGCTCGTCCTCTCCCGCTCCGTTTTCTCCACCATCGCGTAAGAGGTTGACGGAATTT
>JAKANX010000084.1 GCA_021823425.1 Microcaldota archaeon | reverse complement strand
GGCGGGGACCTATGATCTCACGGCCCGTGCCTTCGATTCGCGGGGCTTGTTCGCCGTTTCGGTTCCGGTGACGGTGACCGTGAACGGGGGAGCGACCGCACCGAACATCGTCCAGTCGCCCGCGAGACCGCAGACGTGGCGGACGAAGTTCTTGTAGAGTTTGCAGCCGTCGGGGGTGTGTCCTTCATGAACGCCCTCGCACCCCGAGGCGCGCCTCCGGTGTAATCAATTGTGTCCCCCGTGAGCGCGGCCGCGTACGCGATTGCCATGCTCCCGTTCTTCACAGGGCCGAAATATGATGCGAAATCCCCCCTGCTCCTGAGCTCCTGCAAGCCCCAGCCCCCTTGGCCGCCCATGCAGTTCGCGCTTCCCCCGCAATTGGGCACCGTATAGACCGGAACGACGTATGTAACGGCCTGCCTCAGCATGCACCCTCCTGCGTATATCCCGTTGCCGCCTTCTTCATCCGCTCTCCAGCACTCGGCAACCGGAGTTCCCAGCCCGCTGATGTTCGCAAGATGCAGCCTGCACTGCCCGAGCCCGGCCCTTTCCATGGCGGCCGAGCAGTTCAAATCCCCATTATCCATCGCGCACCCCGCCTTCAGGAACGCGGATTCGTTTTGCGCCCCGGGGCCGGAAGGCTGCGTGCATCCTGCCCAGAGCAGGAGCGCGAGCGCCAAAACAGCCGAAATGTGCCTCATGGCAATATGCTTGGGCCCGGAATTTAAAAAACGCCACTTTACGTTCGGCTTTCCGCCCCTCCAAGCAGGCATTTGGCCGTCATTTGCCCAGGAGCCTGTTGCCCATGATTTCCTTCCTGTACTTGGCAAGGTCGTTGAACACCGTGGTGAGCTGCGCTCCGTCCAGTATCCGGTTTATCGCCTTCTTCGCGTAGATGAGCGTGTCGAGCGGGGCGATTATGGACACGGTCCAGCCGTATATTGACAGGCCGCACTCGGTCGCTGCCTCTATCTCGGCCTTCATCTTGCCCTCCTCGCCTATTATCCTGCCGCGCACCCTGCGCAGGTCGTTCTCGCTCTTGCATATCTCCTTGAGGTCTATGACCTCCAGCGCCCATGTGTCCTTGAGCAGCCTCTCGGCTTCCTGGAGCGCGAAGCCCCTGCCGATTGCCCTCACCACGTCCTTTACGAAGAACTCGTTGGCGCTGTCGCCGTTTATTTCGACCTCGCCGTCGTCGTTCACCTTTATTGTGGTGTTAGTGAGCTTCTCGAGCCTCTTCTTGTTCTCTCCGTCCGAGCCAATTAGCGCGCCCATGCGCTCCACCGGAATCCTGACAATCTCAACCATGAAAATCACTCGTGCATATAATTCAATAACTTATGCGCAGCCAGCCCTTTTAACTATTTCTTCCTTGCCGCCACTGCGGGTTTTCGGTTCATGAAAGCACCAATTGTGATAATTAGTATAATTACGCCGGGAACCTTTAAAAAATCTCACTCAAAACTGATGCGCCTGATCTTCCGGTTCTTCTTTAGCTTCTCTACTATGCTTCCCGGAAGCGCCTTCTCCAGCACTATTGTTAGCTTGGGATTCGGGTAGATGTCCGGGTCGTCGGCGACAATCTGCCTTATCGTTATTCCGGCGTCCGCAATCAGCGCGGCCACGTCCTTAACTATTCCCTTGCCGTGCGGCTCGGCCTCTATTTCCAATACCTCGAAGCCCAGCTTCCTAGCGGAGCCGGCTATGAACGCCGTGGGCCGCAAGGTGGCGAATATCCCGTAGAGCTCCTCGTCCTTGGAAATCTGCCTCGCAGTCTCTATGACGACGCGGCGGTCAAGCATGAGCGCCCGGGCTATTTTCGCGGGCGGCATCTCTATGTCGGCGCAATAAACCCTTCCCTTCCCGTCCACCCGCAATCCGTACTTGAGGAACGCCTCCACCACGATTTTGCGCGAGGGGTAGCCCAAGAACGCCTTTTCTATCTTCCCGTACATGCCCATACCTCCAGTTTTCGCTTATTAATTGCTTGCAGTGCTGCGCAAAATTTAAATATAATGTATATTATTATACACAAAAGCTTTAAATAATACATTAGCCGGAACAAGCAATATGAATCCGCAAACTTCAGCCGCCGCGCTCGCGAAAAAACCCCTGCCCCTCATTTCGAGGAAAACCGAGGATCCGATGGTGGAAAAAGCCATGGGCGCAATAGCAGCCGCGGCCTGCGCCGGAAGGGGCGGCTCAATACTGGACTTCGCAAACTACATGGGAAAGCAGGATGTGCGCGAGAGCCTCCACGACGCGATAAGCGTGCTCAGGGGCAGGCTTCCTGCCGGAATGGAGGCGCGCGCCGAGCTGGCAGCATCCTCGATATCGCTCAGCTCTGTTTTCGACGGCAGCTGCTACAAGCCCGACCTCTCGGTAGAGAAGAACTACAAAAAGTCGGTAATCAACCTGCCCAAGGAGCTCTGCCTGCTGGAAGAGCGGCTGGGCTAAAGAAAGGAAAAATGGAAAATAAGGGGAAAAGGCTACTCCTCTTCCGCGAATTTCTTTATTGCCTCGAAATTCTCCACGATTAGCTTGGCCTTTCCCTTGCCGAACTTGAAGGCGTACTGGTCGTTTTCGTCCCTCTTGAGGACGATGAGCTTGTTTCCCTTGTACTCGTCGAATTCCACTATTGACATAATTCCACCTCTTGCGAATATCCTTTTCCAGCTACTTTTTTTAATCCTTCAGTCCCCGACTACGCGGTACCTGATGAAATGCAGCAGCACCCAAGTGCAAAAGTAAGCGATGAATGCGAGAACGCTCGTCCACCACAAATGGTATTGGAAAAGCCCCTGCCTTATGAGGAGCCACTCGCCCAGCGAGCCCCCGAGCGCGAAAATCGCCGAATCGGCTATGGAGTGCGCGAGGCTGAACTTCTTGGGAAGATAAAGCGCCCACGCCGCGCCCCCGAAGAGCGCGATTCCCATCACTTCAATCGGCACGACCCCGAGGTGGAACGCGCTTCCGGTCTCCCAGAGCCCCGCAACCCATCCCGAATTCTCAAAAAGGAAATCGAAAAGCAGCAGGAAAACCCCTATCTTGAGCGCATTCACAAGCCTCTTCCTGTCGTTGCCGGCCTCAAGCGCGAACCACCCTACCGCGCTCAGGAGCAGGATGGACCAGGAAAGCTGGCCCAGCTGCACGAAATAGAGCAGGAGCGCCAAAAAGGCGGAGTAGGCTGCAAGAAGCGCAAGCTTCCTTCCCTCCGGATACGCTAACGGGCACGAAAACATGGAATTTGCACCACGCGGTGGAATAAGAAATTAGCGCTCCCATCGAGATTTGAACTCGAGTTCTCGGAGTGAGAGTCCGATGTCCTTGACCGGGCTAGACTATGGGAGCAGGTGATGAGCGCCTGACCGTTTTCCTGAGCACCTGATTGTTTCGTGTTCCCAGTTCCGAATTGGAATTGGACCGGCGTCCTTGGCCGTGCGCCCTGAGCCTGACTGAATCAAAACAAAGCGCATTATTTATTTAAATTACACCATTTTTAAATTCATTCGTTGCACGGAGCAGGAAAGCATATATTCGGGGGGGCGCGCAGTAATCCAAGCCCGCATCCAAGGTTTAAATTATTTGGCTGCGCAATATGATTGCAATAAAAAACTCGCTCATCAGCGGTGCTACGAGGGATGTTTATGTACGCGAAGGACAAGTACGGACCCGAATACGTGATTGAGGTTTACGACCCGAAGACCGGGATGCAGGGCGTAACAGTCATAGACAACACCGCGCGCGGCCTCGGAAAGGGGGGAATCCGCTTCGTGCCCGACATAACGACGCAGGAAGTGATGGGCCTCGCAAGGGCTATGACCTGGAAAAATGCATTGGCGGACATTCCGTTCGGAGGCGCCAAATCAGGGATAAGGGGCGACCCGAAGAAGGTGGACAAGGAGGCCTACATGCGCGCATTCGCGCGCGCGATTAAGCAGTACGTCCCGGACAAGTACATCGCAGGCCCGGACATGAACACAACCGAGAAGGAAATGGCCATTTTCGCAGACGAGATAGGGCGGATGGACGCCTCCACCGGAAAGCCCGCATCCATGGGCGGGCTGCCCCACGAGCTGGGAAGCACCGGCTTCGGCGTTGCGAAATCGGCGCGAACAGCGATGGAATTCGCCAAGGTAAGCGTCTCGGGCGCGACAATCGCGATAGAAGGCTTCGGCAACGTCGGAACGTTCGCGATGAAGTTCCTCACCGAGTGGGGCGCGAAAGTGGTCGCGGTCTCGGATTCAAAGGGCACGATTTACAACCCCAAGGGGCTCGATTACGCGAAGCTCATGGAAGCCAAGTCCTCCAAAGGAACGGTCACTTCGTACAAGGAAGGAAAGGTGCTCCCGCCCGAGGCGCTCTTCGGGCTTGAAGTGGACGTCCTTATTCCCGGCGCTAGGCCGAACGTCATCACTGCCGCGAACGCGACGGACGTGAAGGCGAAGATGATTGTTGAGGCCGCAAACATACCGATTATGCCCCAGGTGGAAAAGTTCCTCACGGAGCGCGGCGTCCTCATAGTTCCGGACTTCATCGCCAACGCGGGCGGCGTGATAAGCTCGTATGCGGAGCTCAAGGGCTACAACGAGAAGGAGATGTTCGCCCTCGTGGAGGGAAAAATAGTAAAAAATACGAAGCTCGCCCTAGAGAGGATGAAGAACAAGGACGTGCGCGCAGCGGGCGAGGCAATCGCAAAGGAAAGGGTCGAGGACGCGATGGAGAAGCGCGGAAAAATAGCCAAGTAATCACGCGTGCGTTTCAATCGCCGAGCCCACATCCAGCCTTGCCGGCCTGTTCCACGC
>JAKANX010000083.1 GCA_021823425.1 Microcaldota archaeon | reverse complement strand
ACGATATCCTTCGACAAGGGAACGCCGAACAGGAAGGAGATAAAGGAACTCGTCGCAGGAAAGCTCGGCGCGAACCCGGACGGAATGGTGCTCCGCGAAGTAACCTCGAAATTCGGCACGAGGAGCGTGGACGCGCTCCTTCACGCTTACCCGAGCAAGGAGGCCGCGCTCAAGACCGAGCCCAGGCACATCCTCGTGCGCGACGGGATGGCGGAGAAGAAGCCCAAGAAGGAGAAGAAGAAGGCCGCCCCTCCCCAGAAGAAGTGAATGATTGGTGATTCTCATGGCTGAAAAAAAGGATGCAAAGAAGTCCGCGGCGCCCGCGAAGAAGAAGGAGAAGCAGTTCAAGCCCTACAAGCCGGGCAAGTACTGCCCCAAGTGCGGCGCGGGCGTGCGCCTCGCCGAGCACAAGAACAGGCTCTCCTGCGGGAAGTGCGGCTATTTCGAGAAGAAATGAGCGCCGGTGAATTATGGACCGGGACCTCTTTCTTGTAGTTTTCCTTTCTCTTTCCCTATCCATCTTTTTCGTCTACCTGCCTAATTTCACCTTCCTCTTGCCCTACGAGGCCGCCCTCGCGTTCATGTTTCTCCTCGCAATCGCGATAATATTCAACATAGAGCGCGCCTTTGCCGCGCTCGCAGTCCTTTCCTGCTTTTCCCTGCTTCAGGGATTCCTTCCTTACGTATCTTCAGCCGAGCTCCAGCTCGCGATATTCTTCCTCGGCCTCGCGTTCGTGCACCAGGACCTGTACAAAATCTTCACGGAGCACGCGAACACGCTCAAAAAGCTCGCAATCAGCGCGCTCCACGGGGTTGGGCTTTTCCTTGCCGCAACGCTCTCCATCCTCCTGCTTTCCCTCCTCATGCTGGCCCTAGGCGTCCACTCGGACAGCGCGAACGTCTATTCCCGGCTCTCCGACCTGCCCCTTTACATCCTTCTTTTCGCCGTATTCTTCGCGCCTATTGGCGAGGAAGTATTCTTCCGCGGCTTCCTCGCGAACCGGTACGGGGTGTTGGTTTCATCCGTTATCTTCTCGCTCTCGCACGTGTTCTACAATTCCACCTCGGAACTGGCGGGCGCGTTCTTAATCGGGCTCATATTCTCCTATTATTTCGTGAAGACGCGCAACCTCGCCGCATGCATGGTCGCGCACGGGCTGTTCAACGCCATGTCCATATCGCTCATGCTGCTCCAGAAGCAGCTCGGCGCGTGATGTGATGCTATGATTAGCCTAGGAATAGAGAGCACCGCGCACACGCTCGGAATTGGAATCACAAAAGGCGGGAAGGTGCTCTCCAACATTTACGACACGTACAAGCCTCCTGCGGGCGAGGGAATCCTTCCCCGCAAGGCAGCAGACCACCATGCAGAGCTTTTTTCATCTCTTCTCAAGTCCAGCCTCGGAAATGCGGGGCTGAAGATGAAGGACGTCCAGCTAATCTCATTTGCGCAGGGCCCGGGAATAGGCGCGCCCCTCAGGATAGGAGTAGTATTGGCCAAGTACCTCGCAAAGCGTTACGGGAAGCCCATCATCGGGGTGAACCACGCGTACGCGCACGCGAAAATAAGCGAACTCCAAACGGGGCTGGAAAGCCCCTTATACGTCTATGTAAGCGGAGGCAACACCCAACTGCTCATAGAGGAAAAATCAGGCTTCCACGTGCTGGGCGAAACCCTTGACATAGGCCTGGGAAACCTCTTTGACACGTTCGCGCGCGACATAGGGATGGAATACGCGCACGGCTCCGCGCTCGCGAAGCTCGCAGAAGGAGGGAAATACGTTGAACTTCCTTATTCGGTAAAAGGCATGAACCTGGTCTTTTCCGGGCTGCTCACGAGCGCGACGAGGCTGGCAAAGACCGAGCCCAAAAAAGACGTCGCTTTCTCGCTCATGGAAACCTCGTTCGCGATGACCTGCGAGGCAGCCGAGCGCGCCCTGTTCCTCACCAAGAAGAAAAAACTCGTCGTTTGCGGAGGGGTCGCGCAGAACTCGCGGCTGCAGGAAATGCTGCGCATGATGTGCTCTGAAGACGGCGTGGAATTCGGCGCCGCGCCCGCGGATTTCAACCGCGACAACGGCGCGATGATTGCGTACGCAGGGGAGCTGATTTACGCGAAAAGGAAAAATAGGAAGCCGGTGGAGGATTGGGTTGCGATTCAGGATTACCGGATAGACCAGGTCAGATGAGCTCCTCCTTCTTCCTTCCGACCATCTGCGCCCGCTCCCAGTTGAGCGTGAACGATTTTTCATTCTCGTTGAAGACCGAAAGCGGCAGGAACAGCCATTCCTCGTTGTTCCTCCTCCACCCGACCAATGTGGTAATGCCGCTGTTCTCCTCCCATTTCTTGAGCCCGAGGAACTGCTCCCGGTCCAGCCCCAAGTTCTCTGTTTCGTGCGCCTTGGCCTCCACCGCGTACTGGTTCCCCCGCTTGAAAAGCAGCAAGTCCGGTGAAAGGGAATTCACCCCGCTGCCTGCCGCCCTTATTACGGAATAGCCGTGGCCCGTGAAAAAATGAATCAATTCCCGCTCGGCGCGGGAGCCCTTGGCGTACGTAAGCATGGGTTCCTATTCGGCTCCAACCTATAAAATGATTATCCCCTTTTCCGCGTCCACTTCCACGTTCGCTCCGTCCTTGATGGCCGAAAAAATGTCCTTTTCCGGCTTGTCCAGCATGGGTATCCCGGAGATTATCGCGCCTACTGCGATTATGGGCTCCGCCGTGGCGTTTATAATCGCAGCCGGCGCCTTCCCGTTCTTCTTGAGCTGGAGCATCACGTAGGAGCCCACAGTTGAGCCCTTCCCTGTCGGGAACACGAGCACCGTGCCTGCGACGTTTTTTCCTTCAAGCGCGTGGCCCTTCTCTATCACTGTTCCGGTCTTGGGGTCTATGCCGCCCAGGAACGAAATCGCATCCCTGCAAACCAGCGCCTTTCCCCTGGCCTTTCCGCGCGCGATAATCCTGCCCTTTATTTGCATATTATATCCCCTGGATTCCCGAACATCACTTTCTGCTTGCACAGGCTCGAAAGGTATTTTGCCGCCTTTCCTGAATTGCAGCCCGTGACCTTGTAGCCCATCTCCTCAAGCGGGCAGACGACCATGCACGTGTCCGCAACCACCCTTCCGCCAGCCTTCTCTATTATCGCAGTGTATCCTTTCTTGTCCGCGACCGCCTTGGTCTGCCTCGCAGTGCACACCCACAGGTCGCAACCAACCTTCTTTCCCTCCACGATGTCCGCGACTTCCTTTATCTCGCCTATGGATGCGTGCGGGCATCCTATCGTGATGAGGTCCGGGTTTTCCCCTGAATTCATCTTCGCCTTTGTTTCCTTGAGGTCCTTTTCAGTGAAGCTGATTTTCTGCGCTCCCTCCGAAACCGTGTATTCGGGCGTCGCGCCCTGGACGTTGAAAAGCGCGACCGAGCCCGAAGCCGCCATCGCGGCCCCTAGCGCCTTGAGCCTGTCCTCGCTCGCGTTCCTTATTCCAGTGAATGCAGGGTTCCCGTTTTTCACTATGCTGCCGAGGTGGTATCCCATCGCCCCGAAATCCGCGGTTGTTTTCAGCTCCGCTTCCGCTTCAACCAAGAAATCGCAAATCCTGTTCTCATCCATATGGAATCCGTATTCGGGCGTCACTCCGCACACCGCGGCCGCGAGCGCGCTCGGCCCGCCTTCCCTGTTGGTCCTTGCGCCTAAGACGGAATTGGCGAACGCAATTGCCGAGCTCTCCGCCCACGCTATGTGCTCGCCCACTTTGGGCCTGAGCCCAACGAGGTAAGGGGTGCAGGTGCAGCTCATGGTTATCCCCATCGCGGCGTACGCATCCAGCACCTCTATCTGCTTTTTTGCGAACTTTTCCGGAATCTTCATCTCCCTCCACTGCGCCATGTCCATTCCAGCCGGATTGAGCAGCGAGGGAATCCTCACTTTCGCGCCGCTTTTCGCCATGTGCATCAGATATTCGAGCCCGGCATCCCCAATCGTCTTGTAAGACACTCCTGCGATTTGCGCCGAGCTCACGGGAATCATCCTGTTTGCGTCGTAAATTTTCCCCAGTGCGGCCAGTATTTCCATGGACAGCCGGGCGCCCTCGCCCATTTCGCCATCGTACATCTTCTGCTCCAATTTAGACAGTTGCAAATGCCCACCTACAAGTAATCGTCCGGATTTACTTCCATCCATTTGGCCTTCTCGAAATTCTTTCCGTGCGCCTTGAGCGGCTTGGTCGCGTCTATTCCCATCTTTGCCGTGGCGTATGTGTTCGGGTCCGCGGACGGGTCCAGAGAGGAGCCCTTCTCGTTCTCCTTTACCACCAAACTCCTGTTCGCCTGCACCCGTGTCGCAACCGCCCATTCCACGGAATTCGGGTCGTAAATGTCTATGTCGCCGTCAACGACCACGACGTATTTGAGGGACTTGTGCCCCCTGAACGCGGCCTCTAGCGCCTTCTTCCCGTCGTCCTCGTTCTTCTTCCTTATGGAAACGACCGCGTGGAGCCACGAGCACCCTCCGGGCGTGACGTTCACGCCCTTGCACTCGCACACCTTGCCCACCTCGTTGAATATCGTGGGCTCGCGCGGCATTCCCATTAGGATTTTGTGCTCCAGCGCCCCCGGAAGCAGCGCGTGGAAAATAGGGTTTTTCCTATGATGAACCTTGGTGATTTTCATCACCCTCTGCTTCCTCACTATGTCGTAAGTTTCAGTAAGGTCTATGAATGGGCCCTCATCCACCATCGCGTCCGTGATTTTTCCCTCGAACGCGAATTCCGCGTCAGCAGGCACTTCTATTCCGTTGTCCAGCCTAACCGTCTTTAGCGGCGCAAGGGAGTTCGCTATCTCCAATTCGTCCCTGCC
>JAKANX010000082.1 GCA_021823425.1 Microcaldota archaeon | reverse complement strand
GCGGTGCTTAACGCGACCGTGCTCGAGTACAAGCCGTACATAGTCACGGACGTGCACAACGCGACCCTCGCGGAGTCGCTCAGGCAGGTGCCGGGCGTTGACGACGTGGTGAGCAGCTCGCAGGGATACGTTGTATCTGTGGGCAGCGGCGCCAGCGTAACGGACGTATATTCAAACCTTAGCGCAAGGGGCATAACCGGGACCGCGAACGCGTATATCTCCCTGCCTCCTGTATTCCAGATGACGGTGCAGAACTACACCGAGAACATCACCGGGGTAGTGATAACGTCCAACATAGAGCCGATTTTCAATGAAAAGGAGAACATAAGCGTGAGGATTTTCCTCCAGACGCAAAGCCAGCAGATAACAGGCTGGGGCACGGCGACAGTGCTGCCCTCGCAAACGGAGCTGGTGCGCAACGCGACGGTGGTTGCGCTTGCGGACTCGGTTTCCACAATCAGGGTTCCCTGGGCGCAGAGGAACAGCGTGGGCGGGCTGGTGGCGAACCTTACCTCCGTTTACGGGAACAGCAGCGTATCCTATTCCAAGAAGGACTTCGTGGTCGCGAACATAACCGGAACCAAGCCCGCTTACGTTACATTCGTCGCAGCTGACACGGTGTTCGTGCAGGGCAATTTCACGGACGAGGCGAGGATAAGCGCGGACATGCCCGGCGCGCAGTTCCCCGATTCCGGAATCAGCGTCAAGGGCAGGGTGGGCGCGAACCAGAGCGGAGGCTACAACGTGACCTACGCTTACACTTACAACGTGAAAATAACTGACGGGTCAGGAAACCCGATGTTCTTCGCGCTCCAGAGCGCCAACGCGTACGGGCAGAACGAGAGCGTCCCCGTAATCGTCTCGGCTTACGCGATAAAGGACAAGATTGTCTCGGTAATCAGCGCGAAGGAGGCCTGAGGTCAGCCGTACATCATTTCCTTTTCAGCTTCTTCTTTATTCGCCCACGCGGTCTTCCGGGCGACAGCCATCCATTCCAAAACATCCGATTTTTCGCTTTTTATGGCTTCAAGGAAGTCGCCCATAGTAACATTACCCTCCTTTCCCCCCACCGCGTCCTCCCATGCGCGGTTTGCCGCCTTGCCGCATATGGATTTCAGGTTAGCCGCGGAAAAATCGCGCGTGAGCCGCGCCAGTTCCCCAAAATCCACCCCTTCAAGCGGAAGGCCCATGCTGCAAAGCGAGATTATCTCGGCCCGCGATTTTTCGTCAGGAGGGGGAACGAACACCTCCTTCCCGAGCCTGCCGCTCCGCCTAAGCGCAGCGTCTATGTCCCATGGGGCGTTTGTCGCCCCGAAAACCACTATTTTATCCCTGTTCCGCTCAATCCTGTCCATCTCGGCAAGGAACACGTTCACGAGCGTTTTCTGCCACTGCTGGTCCAGGTTTTCCCTTTTTCCGCCGAGGGCGTCTATCTCGTCGAAAAAGACGAGCGCGGGCTGGTTCCTCCTCGCCTGGGCGAATATCGCGGCAAGGTTCTTCTCCGAATTTCCCACGTACATGTTGAGTATGCTGTTTATGTTCGCCCTTGCCAGCGCCAGGCCGGCTTCGCCTGCGACGGCCTCTGCGAGCATGCTCTTGCCGCAGCCCGGCGGGCCGTAGAGGAGATAGCCGCCCCTGAAGCTCTTGCCGTAGCGCGTTGCGAGCCCGGGATTTTTCAGCAGCTCCACTATCTCCAGCCTGAACATTTTCTTCAGGGCTTCCATGCCGCCCAGCTCCGCGAACGAGATTCCGGGCCCGGATGGGGCCGTGCCTGAAGCGGCTCCATCCGTTTTGCGCCTTGCGGATTCCAGATGGGCCCTGGCTTCCGGGAATTCCGGTTTCAGGGAAAGGGCCTTCCTGAAGTCTTCAGCTGCGTATGCGTATTTGCCGGAAAATTCACAGGCTAGGCCCCTCAGGTAAAGGGCGTCGGCTTTCATGCCCCCTTCGCATCCTGCGGAGACGGAATTCAGGGTTTCCTCGGCCTTTTCATATTCCTCCGTGGAAAGGAGCGCCAACGCCGTGTTGTAGCCGGCTTCCGCATTTCCGGCATTTCCGGCGCGCGCGAAGCATCCGGCGGCCTTCGCAAAATCCTTCTTCTTGTAATATACGCAGCCCGCGTTGTTGGAGGTTTCCGCGCCCTTGGGCAGTTCTGAGAGGATGCTCAGGGCCGCGTCCAGGCCGAAATCCCCGAAACCGTAAAGCGCGTATGCGCTTGCCAGGCGATTCAGCTGTTTCGTATCCATCGTTCCCGGCCCCGGATTCAGCCATTTGGGCGACATTTTGGGCTCCTCGAACTTGGAGCCTTCCAGGCTGAGGAGCCCCTCCTTCACCATGGCAACGACGAGACGGGCGGCTTCCTCGTCGTCCATCCCGGCTTCCTTGGCAAGGGCGTCGCCCATTTTCGTGCCGTCTATCATGCGGTAGATCCTGAGGCCCGGCTCGCCGAACTTAGCCCTCACTTTCTCCTCTTCCGGAGCCGGCGCGGCTTCCTGGACAGCAACGGCCTGGGCCTGCCGCTCTTCCTTTTCCGCGATTTTTTTCTCCGCGCCCGTCATGAACCCCTTTCCGTAGGGGCCGTCCTTTTCGGAGGCGATGCGCAGCGAGATTATGCTGGCGCGCGCCCTGAGCTTGGGGTCGGACTGAATGGCTTCCATGCACCGCTTGTACGCGCCAGCCTTTCCCTCCTTTATTTCCACGCAGGCTGCGAGCGCGTCCTGTCCGGCTTTAGGAAGAGCGCCTTCCTTTTCAGCCGCACGGAGCTCGTCCAAAAATTCGTCCGCGAACCTCAAGGCGTATTTCTTCTTTTCCTCGTCGGCCGGGGGCATCAGCCCGCCCCTTTCTTTTTCGCGGCCTTCGCCGTGCGCGCGTTATCCTCCTTGACTGTCTTTTTCACCAGACTTGCAAGGATATCCTTATGATTATCTGAATTTTCCTTGTCTTTCTCACCCGAGACCGGGGACGGGGAGCCTTCTTCCGAGCCCCCCCCCGAGGGCTGCGTTTCCTGTTTTGAGTCCCCCGTTTCCTGTGCCGATTCAGTGAGCCTGTCCCGCTCGTTCTGCAGGCGGTTCTGGAAGAACTGCTGGACGTCGTTCACGGACATCGCCATCGCTGCGGCTATCGTGGATGAGATTGCTTCGAATTCGGACCTGTAGCCGCGCTCGTACATGAATTTCTGCAGTTTTTTCATCGTATTGAGTTCATCCCAGTCTTCTAAGACTTTCTTTCTTAATTGGATTGGATTGGAATCATCCGCAGCGATGTGATACTTGGCAAAAGTTGTCTTCATCCATTCCTCGTCCGTAATTCCCGTCGAAGTCCATGCTTCCTTAGCTTTTGAAAAATCATTTGACTCCAGAGCCGAAGTAATATTGCGTTCTTCTTTAAGAGTTATTGGGTGATCCGAAAGCATTTTCGTTTCGTCAAGAACACGAATTTTAGCTTGACTTCCTTCAGCATTTTCGTTTTTTATTCCAGCATCGCTTACGGTTTCAGTCCTAGCTGGCTTCTCACGTATAATAGTAAATGCTGAATATTCCTTCGTTATCCAATTCGTATCGCGTATGCAGGATTTGCATGTTTTTTCAAATTTTGAACGGTCAAGCGAGAATAGAGCCGTATGGAGGGCTTCCCGTGTGTTCACATCCAGCTTTCCTCCTGCCTTTGTCTGGATTTCGTTTATGACCCTTTCAATTCGTTGATCTTGACTTGGAGATTCTTGCTGGAGTGCAACGTCCGCGGGAGAACTTCGTGTTCGAGGTCCGACCATGGTGTTTACCTCGTTACACGGTAGAAGCCGCCGTAAAATTTCGACGAATCCGCAGTATAATATGTAAAGCCAAGCACCGGCGTTCCTTCATTGACATTTACCCTGCCACGGTAATCGTCAACCGGAATGAAAAATATATTCACATATTCTCCGTTGTTGGACTGCCCTTTCTCGCACAAAACCCTTGTATACGCATATTGCTTGCCTGTTTTTTCTTTATAGTCGTTGGCGAGAATGCTAATAGGCAGAACAACCCCGTGTCTTCCAAGGCCCTTAACGAAAAGTACAATAGCACTTACGGGTTTTTGCTCAAAGATACCGTCCAGTACATAACCGTTTACCTCCCTCCCGTTTCCAAGCTTAACTTGTACGTTCTCAAAATAATAATGGTCATACGTCTTATCATCAGTCGTACTTCTTATCCCTGCTTTCCCTGGGAGAGGATCAAAATTTAGGAGTTCCGTCTGTTTCTCCAGTTCCTTAATGTCAGCAAAAGTTATCGGATCATATTTGGAATTGTCAAAAACCAGTTCCATGTCAGCTTTGCCTTGCTCATATGACATGGTTCTGGCTTTCGCATTCTGAGCAAGTTTCAGGGTATCTTTTGGAATTTGATTTTGAGCCAAAATGATGGGTTTCTCATTCTTGCCCATAGTCGTTTTGTCATCCTTGGCTATAGCTTCGGTTTTGGAAGGCAACGCCATTGAAATTTGAGGCGGCGCGACAGTCGTCTTGCAGGCCGTAATCTTGTCGGCTACGCTCGCAGCAACTGGTTTCTTCTCGTCTTTATTGACGCTGTCCTGGCTCCTGGCCATACCTGGAGATAAGGCAAGCAAACTTATTAAAGTTGCAGAAAGTGCCATGCCGGCTGCAACAGAAAAAGACGTCTTCCGAACTGGCGCTTCGCCCAGCTGCTTGGGCAGCATATTTATGTGCAGTTTTTGCGCCTTGTCCATGGCTACTATTAGGAGCCAAAGAGCTTAAAAAACACTCGCTTTACCCACTAATAGCCCCTTTTTACAACTTACTGCGGCTATTTCCGGCATTGCCGACCCTAAGTTACCGCCAGTGACATGAAATCCGAATCCCGAAGGCGGCTGTAATTATT
>JAKANX010000081.1 GCA_021823425.1 Microcaldota archaeon | reverse complement strand
AATATATACGATGGAAATGCGAACCGCAGTTGGAATCACGTCGTTGGAGGACTGCGAGGCGTTGGGGTGGTCGTTCGGCCGCACAGGGTCGTACCTGCCCTTCTCCTTGCCCATTATTTCAAGGGACCTGTTCGCCAAAACCTCGTTCATGTTCATGTTGTAGGGCGTTCCCGCTCCGGCCTGGTAAACGTCCAGCGGGAACTGCGAGTCGAACTTTCCCGCCATCACTTCGTCAGCTGCCTGCACGAGCGCGGCCCCGATTTCGGCGTTCAGCGTTCCGAGTTCAGCATTCGCGAGCGCGCACGCCTTTTTCGCGAGCGCAAGCGAATAAATGAACCTCTTTGGCGCGGTTATCCCGCTTATTTTGAAATTCTTCTGCGCCCTCACGGTGAACACTCCGTAATACGCGTCCTTGGGGACTTTCACTTCCCCGAGGAAATCCTTCTCCACCCTGAATTCTCCGCCAGACATGGTGCCACCCCAGAATTATTCCAAATGCAGGTCATTCCATTTAATCCCGGGTTTCCTGTTTTCCGTTTTCAGTTGCGAAACCCGTATTTCGTCTTGGAACCCGGAAACGGTCAGGCTGTCATTTCCTGGCGCCCCCGGGCATAGAACCTATTTAAGTATCCTGCAAACTATAAAAATCGTATGGCAAAGTCTATGGAAGAGCGGAGCTCTGCGGGAGGCAAGAGGCCGGACAAGTCGCGCTACCAGCTCAAGCAAAGGGAAAAAATAGAGAGCGAGGTCTTCGACCGCCGCACCCTCATCCACATTTCAAAGATTATGAAAAAAGGAATCGTCAAGAACCTGGACTACCCGGTTTCAACAGGGAAGGAAGCGAACATTTTCGCAGCGACGGCTCCTTCGGGCTCCATGCTCGCGGTGAAAATCTACAAAATCACCACTTCCCCTTTTTTCAGGAAAAAGGACTACATAATTGGCGACCCGCGCTTTGCGAAAATCAAGTGGAACGAATGGGAGGTCGTATACGCGTTCGCGCGCAAGGAATTCAGCAACCTGGAGGTGTGCGAGCGCGCCGGAATCCCCGCGCCAAAGCCGCTCTTCCTTGAGGGCAACGTGCTCGTGATGGGCTTCCTTGGGGAAGAGGGGCTGCCTTACCCGCAATTGGTGCAGACTGTTTGCGAGGGGCGCTTCCTTGATTCAATTCTGGAAAACGTGCGCAAGCTATACGGGGCGGGGCTGGTGCACGCTGACCTGAGCGAATACAACGTGATGATGGGGAACGACGGGACCGCCTATTTCATAGACCTGGGTCAAGGAGTGGTGCTCGCGCACCCCAAGGCGATGGAGTATTTGGAGCGGGACGTGCTGAACATACTCAATTTTTTCAAGAAATTCGGGTTCGCGCGGGATTTTGCCGCAACGATGAAATTCATACTGGAAAAAGATTAGCTCATTAGTTGCGATTAGTCGTGCATGCGCTTCTGGTATCTCTCCACCAATTCCCTGCGCTCGGCTTCAGGAATTTTCACTCCTTCCAGAATGATGTTGAAGTCAATCGCGTCCACCGTGTTGTGCCCGAACGAGCCCTCCAGATATTTGACGAGCGCGGCCTTGCGCTCCGGCGCAGGCAGGCAATTTATCATCGCCGAGACCTTGCCGTGCTCCTGCCTTCCCGCTGCCATTAGCTTGAGTTCCTCGAGTATCTTGCCCTTTCCGAGGGACCCGAAGCTGGGTGAATCGGTTTTTCCTGCAACGCCCTTGGGCACTTCCTTCTTTTCCATGTTTTCGCCTGTTTTTCTTTATGTGTGAAAGTGTTTAAATATGGTTACTTTCCCCCCGGACCGAGCCCGTACCTCACGCTCAGCCCTATGATGTAATCCAAGGCGGCAGCGCTTTCCCTGTCCCCTGCTGCGGAAGCTATTTTCCTTGCCCCCACCAACCCCTTGAAATACGCGCCGAACCATTCCATTCCGTACGCGCTTTCCATGCGCCGGGCCATCTCGTTGAGCTGGGCCTCGTTCGCCCCCCTCGCAAGCGCCATCTCCTTTCCATATGCGGAGTTGAATTCCGCCAGCTTCGCGGACATTTCCCCGTACGAAACCCCGGATTCCCGCAATATTCCCGCAAGGCCCGGGTCGTTCCTTATGCCCGCCGCCTTCCTGTATATCCCGTCCGCGTCAGGTATGCTGCCCAATTCGTGGTAGGGGCGGAAAGAGAGCGTCGCATTCGTCACGTCGGCGAACATCATGTCAGCCTTGATTTTTGGGACGTACGCCCCCTTGGAATAGCTGTGGTGGTTGAACGCCCGCTCGAACAGGCCCCTGTTCTTCGCGTAGAGCGCGTAATCCGCATCGCCCATCGCGCCCGCCTTGCGCATCGCCTCAATAATCCCTTCCTGCAGCATGAGGTGCCCCTCCTTTATCCCCACTTCTATTCCGGGCCAGCCGAACTCGTGCAGGGGCGATGCGCCCCGGAGCGCCCTGCCGGAAACCCCTGCCTTGCCCACGTCGTGAAGGATTGCGAGCGGATTGCTGTAATTGCCCTTGTCCGCGAGGAAATCAGTGAGCTCGGAAACGCCGAGCGCGTGGCTCCCGTGGCTGTACCTCTTCGCATCAGGCATAGCCGAGAGGGCTGAGAATGCCTTGGAGAACTCTTCGGAAAAACCGAGCTTCCTTAGGGCGCCGTATCCCTTTTCATACGCCATGTACGCGCACGCCTGCCATCCCCTACCGACTTTTGCCGCCTGCCTCATGCCCTCGTCAAGCGCTTCCCTGAGCGCAGGCATCTCCTCAATCGCCTTGCGGTATTCGGCCATAACCGCGCCCTGCAGCTTGGCAAGCTCGGCCTTCTTCCCGGTTGTTTCAATGTGCTTCCTGAAATGGGCTGACTCCTCCTCTATTGAAGCCTTTACCTTGGCCTCGAAGAATGCGTAGCCCTGCGCCAGCGCCTTGCGCGTCGTTTCCATGGTCGCAAGCGACATCACAGCGACCTTTGAGGCAATCTTTTCACGGACGGGCTTGAGCAGGTCCGCGTGCTCCTTTCCGAGCCTAGCGAGCGCCCGTGTGCCGCCCATCAATCCTATTCCAAGCAAGTATCCGGGCATGGCCTCCTTCATCGTCGCCAGCGGGTCCGCCCCGGTAATGGCAATCGCGGCAGTGTCCGCAGCCGCGTTTTCCAAAATGAATCCTCCAGTGAAGGCGGCTCCCTTTTTGAAGCCCTCCTTTGCGAAAACCCCTCCTGCCTCCGCGGCGAACGTTTCGGCGAGCTTTCCCGCTCCCTTTGCAGCAAGGCCTCCCGTGGGGACAACGCTCGCAACTGCGACCGCGACGCTCAGCGCGGTTTCAACTTTCAATTCCTTTTCCATTCGCGCAATCTGCGGGACCAACTCACGGAGCGCGTCGCCCGCTTCCGCCGTTTCCGAGAGCGCCCTGCCGAGCGCCCTCAAGTCCCTGTCCTTGGAACCCGCGGCCCATTCCGAGAAATTCTCCTTTCCGCTCCTGGCGAATTCCGTTCTTGCGTAATCAACCATTTCCGGGCCCGCAATCCGCGCATAGCTGTTGATAGCAATCTTCAGCCGGACGGCTTCGGTTTTCGCCTTGTCCAGCGTGTTCCAGTAATCGTCTATTTTCTGCCTGTATTCCTTTGCGCCCCTTCCCTTCCAGTCAAATATCCTTTCAAGGGAGTCCTTGGACGCGTAGGAAATTGATTGGAGCGCAAGCGTCCAGTTTCCTGTTGCTGCGGCTATCTGCGCGTCAATCCGCTTTTCCAGCGCCGCGGCTTCCCCCGCATAGTTTGGTGCATGCGCATCCTTCCTCTTGTCCGCGAGCGCTTCTGCCATGATGGGTTACCCACAAAGTTCTATTTAAAACTACATCTTATCAGGCGCTTCAATTCCAAGCAGGCCGAGCGCGCCCTTTAGCGCGTTCGCAGTAGCCGATACGATTAGCAGCCTGCGGGCCATGTCGGTTTCCTGTTCCGCGTTAAGGACCGAATTCTTCGCGTAGAATTTGTTGAAAGTGGTGGCAAGCTCGAGCGCGTAGTCCGCTATGTAGTGCGGCCTGAGGTCCCTCGCGGCCTTCTCCACTACGTCCCCGAAAATGGAAACCTGCCTCAGCACGGCCTTCTCGTCCTCGTTGAATTCGCTCCCTGCCTTGAGCTTGGTTATGTCCCCGCCCCATTTGTGCAGTATTCCCAAAGTGCGCACGTACGCGTACTGGAGGTACGGGCCCGAGTCGCCCTCGAACGAGAGCGCCTTCTCCCAGTCGAACACAATCTTCTTTTCAGGGGATGTGCGCACGAACGAGAACTTTATCGCCGCAATCGCGACCCTGGCCGCAGTAGCCTTCTTTTCCCCCTCGCTCATTTCCTTGGTGATTTTCCCTTCTGCGCGCACCTTCGCCTCCTCTATGAATTCGTCAACGGTGTTTCCCATCCACGTCCCTGCGCGCCCGGAGAATTTCCCCTCCGGAAGCACCGCGTGCTCGTATGCGAGGTGAACGAGGTTTTCGGACTCGTTCGAGTAGCCGAGCGCCGCTAGAGTGTCCTTAATTACTGCCTGAGGGTAGCTCTGCTCCACCCCTATTATGTTGATTACCTTGGAAGCGCGTCCGAAGTCCTTTTTCTTGCCCCTGGGGACGGTTTTCTCCGCGATTTTTCCATTGGGCTGCTTTATGAAATCCGCGTAAGTGAAATCATTTGAAAGAAGGCCGAACTTCCAGAACTGGAATATTATGTCCTTTCCGGTGTAGGTGGCGGTCCCGTCGCTCCGAATTAGGATTTTCTGGTCGTCCTTCTGCTCCTTGTACTTTTCCCCCAGTTGCACGACCCAGCAGCCCGCGTTCTTCCCTTCTTTCTCAAGATGGATTGCCCTGCTCTCCTTGAGCTTTTCCATTCCCTCGTGGAAAACGTTCTTGATTATGTCGCTCTCGAAAACCAGCACGTCGTG